>JAGRHX010001290.1 GCA_020444775.1 Gammaproteobacteria bacterium | reverse complement strand
CAAGCGCGCGGCCGAGGCCGAGGGCCTGGATCGCATCTTCATGGCTGCCGGCTTCGAGTGGCGTTCGCCCGGTTGCTCCCTGTGCACGGCGATCAACGGTGACGAGCTGGCGACTGGCGTGCGTTGCGCGTCCACATCGAATCGAAACTTCAGGGGGCGGCAGGGTCGCGGCAGTCGTACCCACCTGCTGAGTCCGGCAATGGCCGCGGCGGCCGCGATCAACGGACACATCACCGACGTGCGCAAGCTCGTTTCCTGAGTCGAGGAGGATGGCATGCAACAGTTCGTGGAGCTCCATGCGATAGCCGCGCCGCTGGACGAGCGCAACCTGGATACCAACCAGCTGTGTCCGACGCGTTTCAACAAGATCCCGCGTTCAGACCCGGATTATCAGCGGATCCTGTTCAACAACCAGCGTTTCGACGCGCACGGGCAACCGACCGATCACTTCCTCAACCTCGAGCCCTGGTGTGGTGCCGGAATCCTGGTCGCCGACGAGAACTTCGGTTGCGGCTCCTCGCGTGAATCGGCGGTCTACGCCTTGCTGGCTTTTGGCATCCGCTGTGTGATCGCACCCAGCTTCGGCGATATCTTCTTCAGCAACAGTCTCAAGAACGGCTTGCTGCCGGTGCGCCTGAGCGCCGCGCGTTGTGATCAGCTGCGTGCCATGCTGCATGCGCAACCGGGCACCACGCTGCAGGTGGATCTGCCCGGTCAGCGGGTGGTCGCGCCGGATGGTGTCGAGGACCAATTCGAGATCGAAGCGCAGCACAAACGCTGTCTGCTCGAAGGTCTGGACGACGTCGATCTGACCCTCGAACGTGGCGACCGGATCCAAGCCTTCGAGGCGCGCTACAAGCCTGGAAGGCCCTGGGTGTACCGCGGCGCCTCGGTCTGAGCGCACAACGCCAGGCGCATGCGGGGCGCTCGCGAGAGCGTTCGCATCGAGCACGAACGAGGTAGCAGATGACAGCATCCCATCAGTCGGACTCCGGCGAGTCGGCGTCCATCAGCCCGGTCATGCAACGGCTTTCCAGCTATATCAGCGCGGCCAGCAAGCAGGCATTGCCCGAGGCGGTAGCGGAAAAGACCCGGCATCACATACTCGATACCCTGGCCGCGACCATCTCCGGCAGCCGCTTGCCACCTGGCGCGACCATCATCCCTTACTTCGCCGCCCAGGGCGGCACGCCCGAGGCCGTGATCTGTGGCACGCAGATCCACACCACCGCCACCAACGCGGCGATGGCCAACGCCATGCTGGCGCATGCCGACGAGACCGACGATTCGCATCTGACCTCACGCAGCCATCTCGGCTGCGGCGTGGTGCCGGCCGCCTTCGCAATGGCCGAGAAGCAAGGCCGCAACGGCGCCGAGCTGGTCCGGGCAGTCGCGCTCGGCTATGACATCGGCGCACGCGTCTGCCACGCGCTGGGTACCAATCAACTCTACGACGCTGGCCACAGCACGCACACCTTCGCGCCGACCTTTGGCGCGGCGGCGGCCGCCGGGGCGCTCGCCGGTCTCTCGGCCGACCAGTGCCGATGGCTGCTGAGCTACACCGCGCAGCAGGCGTCGGGGGTGAACTGTTGGCAGCGCGATCTCGATCACGTCGAGAAGGCATTCGATTTCGGCGGAATGGCCGGACGCAACGGCGTGGCCGCCGCAACCATGGTGCAGATGGGCTTCACCGGTGTCGACGACGTGCTCTCCGGTCCGCGCAATTTCCTGTTCGCTTTCTCCCCGGATCCGAAGCCGGATCTGTTCGTCGATGGCCTGGGGGAGCGCTTCGAGATCACCCTGACCAACATCAAGAAGTGGTCGGTGGGCTCGCCCATACAGGCGGTGCTGGACTCGGTTCAAGCGCTGCTGCGTGAGAACCGTATCGGTCGTGATGCGGTTGCGGAGCTGCGCATCCACATGTCGGACAAGGAGCATTTCGTCGTCGATAATCGTGAGATACCGGACATCAACGTGCAGCACATGAGCGCCCTGATGCTGCATGATGGCGACGTCAGTTTCGAGTCCTCACACGACGAGTCGCGTATGAACGAGGCGGGCATCCTGGCGATGAAGGCGCGTGTGCGGTTGATACCCGACGCGAGCCTGGAACGTCGCAAGCCGCGCATCGAGTTGCTCACCACCGATGGTCGTAGTCTGAGCCACAGCACGCCGGCGGTGCGGGGCACGCCGGACAATCCGATGACCCGCGAGGAGGTAGAGCTCAAGGCGCGGGATCTGATCGCACCCATTCTCGGGGCAGGCCGGGCGGATGAGCTGATCGCCAGCATCCGTGACCTCGACGCGCTGGATGACGT
>JAGRHX010001522.1 GCA_020444775.1 Gammaproteobacteria bacterium | reverse complement strand
TTGACGGGACGGAAAATCCTACCTGGATGCGAATCCAGGAAGATACTTTGCTGCTTCCGGAGAAGGAAGTTCCGATCTCTGTTGAACGCGAAGGGAAAAGAGTGGATCTAAAAATAACGCCTTCGAAGATCACACGTGGCGGGAATACGATGGGTAGCATCGATCTCGCGCCCGATGTAGGTGTCGAGCCGGTTGTCGTCGGTTCGATCGATCCGCAAATGCCGGCGGCGGCGTCAGGGATCGAGAAGGGCGATCTGATAATGTCTGTAAATGACAAACCGGTTAGGAATTCGCAGGAAATGAAGAGCTATGTCATTGCTGCCAAAAACACACCGATAAAATTAATCGTAAATAGAAAAGGCGAGCGCAAAGAGATCACGACAACGGCTAAGCAGAAGGATGGAGAATGGCTGATCGGGATCGGCTTCAGCAATAATTTTGATTCGGCATTTGAACCGGTTGGCATTGCCGGGGCGGCGGGATTTGCAGTCGATTCAAATTGGAGAATACTCCGCTTGACCGGAAAAGCGTTTGGACAAATGTTTTCTGGTGAACGGTCTGTAAAAGAAGGCGGCGTTGCGGGACCGATCGGGATAGTTCAGATCATCTCTCAGGTGGTGAGAGACTCCGGATTCCTTGGCCTTTTGCCTCTTCTGATGGTGATCAGCCTTAATCTCGGCGTATTTAATCTGCTGCCGATCCCGATGCTTGACGGTGGACAGATCGCGGTGCTTGGAATTGAAGCAGTTCTGGCATTATTTGGGATGACGCTTTCAATAGCGATCAAGGAGAAGATCCAGCTCGTCGGGTTGGGACTTATTCTTCTGTTAATGGTGTTGGTGATGTATGTCGATATATCGAGGCTGATCGGCTAGCCTCAAAAAAAATACGGCGGGCTTCGGCTCGTCGTTTTGCTTTTACAAAAAATATGCGTAGAGAATCAAAAGCGGTTAATGTTGGCGGAGTTCAGATCGGCGGAGGTGCGCCTGTTGTCGTTCAGTCAATGACAAAAACCGACACGGAAAATGTTGACGAAACGGTAGCTCAGGTCGATAAAATGGTTGAAGCCGGCTGTGAGATCGTCAGGATCGCCGTACCAAATCCTGAAGCCGCAAAAGCAATGAAAGAGATACGCAAACGCGTTAAGATCCCGATCGTTGCCGATATTCATTTTCATTACAAACTTGCGCTTATGGCGCTTGAAGCCGGAATTGACAAACTCCGGATAAATCCCGGAAACATCGGTTCGATCGATCGCGTGCGGGAAGTGGTAAGAGCAACCGAAGCACAGGGAGTCCCGATCCGGATCGGTGTAAACGGCGGGTCGCTTGAAAAGGACCTGCTAGCAAAATTTGGAACTGCGACCCCTGAGGCAATGGTCGAATCGGGAATGCGTCATGTCAGAATTCTTGAAGATCTCGGTTTTTCCGATATCGTCATCTCTCTTAAGGCTTCCGACGCAAGGCGCACGATCGAGGCGTATAGATTGATGGCAGAGAAAGTAAATTATCCTCTGCATCTTGGTGTTACCGAGGCAGGAACGCCATTTGGGGGGACGATAAAATCCGCGATCGGTTTAGGTGTATTGCTTTACGACGGGATCGGAGACACGATTCGTGTTTCACTCGCCGCCGAACCCGATGAAGAGATCCGCGTCGGGTGGGAAATTCTAAAGAGTCTTGAATTACGCGAA
>JAGRHX010001289.1 GCA_020444775.1 Gammaproteobacteria bacterium | reverse complement strand
GCCTTTCTGATCGAATCGACCTCGCTGCGCAACTCCTTGCGAGCCAGACGGACGATCTCGGCCTTGAGCACGGATGCAATGTTGGGCATACAGGGATTGTGCCAAGGACCCGAGGAAGGCCGGGGATCAGCGCTGTATGGGTGGAAGCCGTCAGGAGCCGTGTCTCAATTCAAAGCGACCGCTTTCTGGCATTCAGCTCGACGACGTGAGTGTCGCTGGACGACCCACAGGCGAAATCAGCCGGCGAAGGATCGTGACATCCGCTGCCGTTGGCAAGCGGGAGGTACGACCCGCTCAGTTGGCTGGTTGTCGTCGGCTTCTTGCAGGCGCCTGCCGGGACCAGGAACTGGCGGTCAAGACCGCGCCGCGTAAGATGCCCGCTACAACTTCAGGGGCGCTCATGGCGGGAGCAGACGCGGTCCCGAACATCTACTTCTCAGATGTCTTCAGCGTGCCGCCGAAGATCCTCGAAGAGTACGGCGCGTTCGACGTCGCGCTGGTCAACGACCTGCCCTTGTTTGTTGATCCCTTCCTGCTCTATGACAGCCAGAACCCCTTCTATCGTGAACTGCACGACGGGATCATCACGTACTTGTGCTTCCTGCGAGATCGGGCCGTTGCTGGCGAGCTGACTCCCGGCTCGATCTCGCAGTGGCTGTTGTTCAAAGAGATCAAGCAGAACTGGCTCGGCTTCAGCAAGACTGGCAATGCTGGCACTGGCCTTGGGCCTGACTTCGCGCGTGCTCTCGCCCGCAACCTCACCGCCGCATTCAAGGACTTCGGCAACGAGACGATCTCGCACGGAAGCCACCTGGAAAAGCTCGGATTGCTGAGCGGTGGCGTGGGTCGCGATCACCTTAGCGACTTCACCACAAACCTCATCAAGAGCTACCTGCTGGAGTACACGCAGGCCTTCGCCCTTGTGCACATCCGACCGGAGCAGCGTGCGCGATTCCGCATCGAGCGCGTTCGGTTTGACTACGACACGCGGCGATGGCAATCAGACTACTTCGAGCTGCCGGTCGCCAACGGCGACTACGTCATCTTGACGCCGAAGGAGATCCTGACCCGCGACGAGGCCTGGATCAACCAGACCGATCTGCTCGACCGCTTCTACGACATCTGCGTCTCGCTCCCCGACGAGGTCCTCAGGACGCAGGTAAACGAGCACTTCTACAAGCAGATCAACCGGCGGACGAAGGAGAAGGAGAAGCGCGCTGCAGCCATGAGGACCATTGAGCAGTTTCACGAACTGCTCGACTACTACATCCGTTGGAAGGAGGAACATGGGTCTGAAGCCCACCGGTCCGCGGATGCGAAGGTCCGCGAGACGCACCAACAGTTCGTCGAGAACATCAAGGCCCTGGTCAGAGAGCACTTGGCCGGTACCGATTTCTACAGGTACGACTCGTCGTACGAGCAGAGTATGACGCGGGTCTTGTACCTGAAGCACGTCATCGAAGACCAGGGCGGGCACCGACTGTTCTACGTGAACGGGCAGCCGATCCAGCGTGAGATTGATCTGCACGTGATGTTCAGGCTCACATGGTTCGACAACACCGCCGACCTCGACCTGAATGCCGAAGTCAACAACGGACGTGGTCCGGTGGACTTCAAGGTCTCCAAGGGCAAGAGGAACTCGAATCTCGTCGAGTTCAAGCTCGCCAAGAACACAGCCTTGGAGAAGAACCTACAGCACCAAGTCGCCATATACGAGAAAGCCAGCGACGCGAAGACATCGATCAAGGTCATCATGTACTTTAACGACTCGGAGCTGCAGCGAGTCAAAGACATCATCAAGCGGCTGAAGCTGACAGACTGCAAGGACATCGTCTTGATCGACGCGTGTCCCAAGGCTTCGGCGTCAAAGGCTGACGAACACTGAGGAGGCACTGCACACCGCGTCAAGGAGCATGCGAAGCGACCGCTGGAGCCAATCCGACGACTTGCCGAAGTGCTAGTGAACGCTCTTTGGCCCCAGCACCTACGCCCGCTTCTGGCCGCGGCCGGGTACTCACCAAGGGCCAGCTTGCGGCCAGTGCCCCCTTTTGCGGCACCTGGAAACTCAAGCCGCGCGACCCTTTCCATTTGCCAGTCCGCGCGCCATCGCCGGAAAGAGCAGGGACAGGATGGCATCGAATCGGGCCGGCCGCAGGTACTCGGGCGCCCCCTCGTCGATCTGCCGGACGACCTCCACCCGCCAATCGCGGAAACGTCGAACCTGCTCCGGCCTGAAGTGCCGCTCGACATCGAAGGACTTGGCGGCAATGAGGTAGAACGACAGCCACTGCGTGCTGTTGTCGCTGCGGGTGTTCATGATCGCGTTCACCACCTGGATCGCGCTCGACACGGCATAGCCGACCCCTGTGTTCAGCTGGATCGACAAGATGCGCGGCACGATCGTGCGGGCGAAAACGTGCTCGGCACCGCCATGGACCCCGTGAGCTTCCAGGGCCTCTGCGGCCAGGGCAACCTCCGCCCACTCCTCGCTGTCCTCGTCCAGGTGTTCGAGGTATCGCGGTCCTTCCGTCTTTCGAAGTCGCTCGATCCTGATGTTGGCGTCGCAGAACGCCCTGAGTGCCAGCAGGTACCGCTCCGCCCATTGTGAAGTGGGCGTTTGAAGCAGCCGCTCACGCCGGTGTGCCCGGATGTAGGCCTGGTAGGCCAGTACCTCGGCATGTTCACGGAGCTTGTAGCGCAGCACGGCGCGGCGGGTTCTCAGCGCAGGGTGGTGCAGCCACTGTTTCCCCTCCGTTCCATCCACGACCAGCTTGCGCAGACCGTCCAGCGTCAGGCGTCCGCCCATCGAACCGAGGTCGATCTCGAGCGTCGGCAGATCGAGGTGCCGGACCTTCCGCAGCTTCTCCTCATCCACCCTGTGCGTGACCGCCACTTCGATCAGCACCGTCTCCGACCAATGCGCCGGGAACTCATCGTGCTGCTCGTCCTCTTCTTCGTCATCGCCCCGTTGAACCCGGGTGGCGATGCCGCCGAGGATGCGCGGTCGAGGCTCCGCCAGATGCCCGACAACATCCGGCACGATGCGGCCGAGGCGCCTCTCCAGCTCCACGGCCTCGAACCTCAGTTCGGCCGGCGCGCTCCACCACAGGATCTCGACGCGATGGTCATCCCAGCCCTCGCCGTACCCATCAGGTGCGTCACGCTGCACGGCGACAAGCAGGCCCGGTGCTCGGATGCGCCTCGCGTCTTCGAGGATCGACTTGACGGTCCGGTGCAGCAAGGTCTCGCGACGCATCGTCGCGGTCGCCTCCGGGTCCGTGCCCGGCGGCAGTTGCGCCTGGAACCGCGCCTCGTCCTCGTCGGTCCAGGCGTCAAGCGCCTGGCGCGCCTCGTCCGCGGCCCGGGTCCGTGCCTGCGACGTCAACTCGCGATCACGCCAGTGGGAGCACCAACTCGCGGGAGGCAGCAACCGAAGTCGCGCTCGCAGCTCGTCCACGTCCATCTCCGCAAGCGCCGGGTCCGACAGGTTGATCGTGATGACCGCGCGGCCTGCCTCACCTTCGACGCGCTCGCCGGTCAGGTCCACCAGGATTGTCCTGCCATCGCCCAGCGTCAGTTCCGCCGCGGCCGGATCGACCATCCGCACATCACTGATCCGAAAACGCTGCGCCGGCTCCTCCACCCATCCCTCGTAGCCCTCCCCGCTGAAACCCTTCGAGACGGCGGTCACCCGCCTTCGCGGCAGGTCGATGTAGCCCAGAGACGCCAGATGGTGCGAGGCGGCAAGACGCGCTGCGACGACAACACACGCGGTTCGCGGCGTGCCGGCCACGTGGCGGAAGTGCGCCGTCGGTCGAACGCGCTGCGTCTCACCCGCCAGGACCGTCCACAACTTGCTGCCACAACCCGGACAGACGGCACTCGCGGCCGCCGAGACGATGTCCGGGTCATGGATGTACCGGGGAGCACCCGTCGCCGCGTCGCTGGCCCACTTGAGCGGCACGGGTCCCAGGGTCGCCGGGATCTGGCGATCTGAGTTCCCGGCCCGGACGTTCCACTCTGCCTTCGCCACGGTGCGCGCCTCACCGCGGATGGGTGTCGCCGGTCCCCTGCGAATCGGCGACCACGACGGAGATCGGCCCGACACAGCCCGCGTGCAACAGGCGTTCCCACTCGGCCAGGGTCAGATCGAGCTCGCGGCCACCCAGGCGCACGCGGAACACCAGCGATCGCCGCTCGACGTGGTGAACGCCAGCAGGAATGCGCAGCGACACCCCCGCTGCCGTGGTGGCTTCGCAGTCATTGAAGGCATAGCGCTCGACGGTCATGGACTGTGCGGCTTCGGTTTGCTGGAGATCTTGATCCGCCCACTATACGAACCGTCAGCCGGCCCGCACGCCCTGCAACCGGGCAGCGCTGCATTCCAGGCCAGCGACGTGGAGGACTCGGAACCGATTGACCGCCCAAGCGTCGGCCGAGAAGGTCGCTTGGGCGGGCGTTGCCGCGATGACACCTCGGGTCTGTTGCCGTCCGAGGGACCCCGTCCGATACTGACCCGGCTTCCTGCGGACATCGCGTCTGCTCAGC
>JAGRHX010001288.1 GCA_020444775.1 Gammaproteobacteria bacterium | reverse complement strand
CGGAGACTCCGACCTCATGCCCGATCGATTGCTTCGTGGTCCCCTCGTGCGGCGACGGCACCTGCAATGGGAGCGAGTCCTCGGTGACGTGCCCCCAGGACTGCGGCACGCCCTGCGGGGACGGCGTCTGCAACGGGCGCGAGACCCCGACGAGCTGTGAGGTCGACTGCGGCTCCGTGCAGGACCCAGCGTTCCGCGAGACGATCCTTCAGGATGGTGGCACGTGGCAGCTCAAGAGCCAGAGCGGCAGCGCGCTAGACGAGTCGACGGGGCAGGTCCGCTCGTTCAGCGAGAACTACTGGGTGATCCGGCCCGAGGGGATCGCCTCGGCTCCGATCTCGGCGACCATCCGCCAGGAGCTGCAGGACCAGATCGGCGACCCCGGCGCGGTGCTCACCCTGAGTCAGAACATCATCAACGACATCGATGTCTCGATCGCGCAGGGGTATCTCACGCCAACGCTGGCCGCGATCGCGCAGCCCGCGGATGGCGGTGGGCCGCTGCCCGTCTCGGGCCCGCTGCCGAAGGGCTTCGGCGACGGCTACCAGGTCATGGGCTCGTGCTCCGATCAGATCGTCAACAAGTCCAAGTCGTTCTCGGTGAGCACGCCGCTCAACTTCTCGACGAACCCGGGCGGCGGGTTCTCCGGCACCTTGTCCGCGAGCGGCAACATCCAGGCGAACGCCACCGGCGAGATGCAGATCGCCATCAAGCGCGCCAAGGTCCTGTGGTGGTGCATCCCGTACGGCGCGCGCTTCAAGTTCGCGCACGCCTATGGCACGGCCACGGTCGGCTACGGCTCGACGGTGACCGGCACGATCTCGTACGCGCACTCGTGGGAGTGGCAGCTCGCCAAGATCCCGCTCTTCTCCCTGAACTTCTGGATCGGGCCGATCCCGGTGCACATCGGCTTCAACCTGCCCATCAACCTGGGCCTCGATCTCTCGGCGTCCGCGACCGGCTCGGTCACGTACACCGGGTCGCAGAACGCGACGGGCTCGTTCAACTATACGTGCACGCTCGCCGGCTGCTCGGGCTCGGCGAGCTACACCCAGACCAACCCGGTGTCTCCGCAGATCGGCACGGCGGGCGTCTCCGGACGGATCCAGCCGAACGTCTGGATCCAGGGCGCGATCCGCGGCTACCTCTACAACGAGTGGATCGCGTACGCGCAGCTCGGCGTGCGGCCGTACCTGCGCGGCGACCTCTGGGGGTACTACGGCAACAACTGTGGAGACGCGAACGCCGACGGCATCTTCGAGACCGTGGATGCGCTCGCGCTGGATCTCGATCTGCAGGTTCACCTCACCGCGCAGGCCGCGGCGTTTGGCGGAAACCCGACGAAGTGGAACGACCTGTGGCACACGCCGCGCTATCACCTCGGCTACTGGGATCTGATCGGCTCGGATGCCATCTCCCCGTTGATGGGGGGCTCGTCGACGGCGTCGCCGAACGTCTCGCAGGCGTACACCGCGAGGATGCGCCCCTGCTATCCGTGGACGGACAACGTCTCGTACCGCTTCGCCTGGGGTGACGGCACCACCACCAACGTCAGCGGCGCGCCGCAGACGAACGCCAGCGCCAGCCACGCCTGGACCACGACCGGCACCAAGGCCGCGA
>JAGRHX010001287.1 GCA_020444775.1 Gammaproteobacteria bacterium | reverse complement strand
GCTGCGATTTGCAGCGAAGCTGAATTTCCGTATTGCCACGGAATCCGAACGCGCCATTTGTGACTGTGCCAACCTGCTCGCGGATATCCCGCCGGCACGTCTCTACGACGAGACCCTGAAGCTGTTCATGGGTGGTCACGGGCTGAAGAGCTACGCCATCCTCAAGCGCTACCGCCTGCTCGAATTCATCTGCCCGGAAACGGCGGCCTGTCTGGAGGATGATGACATCGGTGGCACCGCCGAGCGTTTCGTCATGCAGGCGCTCGAGAACACCGACACGCGAATCGCCGATGGCAAGCCGGTAACGCCGGCATTCCTGTTCGCTGCGCTGCTCTGGGAGCCGGTGGTGCGTGACACCCAGGCGTATGTGGCTCAGGGAATCGGTGAGCAGGCGGCCATTGAGTCCGCCGGCGTGGATGTGATTGCCCGGCAGATCGAGCACGTTTCCCTGCCGCGGCGTTTCGCCCTGGTGGCGCGAGAGATCTGGGGCTTTCAGCCACGCTTGTTGCAGCGGCGTGGTCAACGCACCGCGCAGTTGCTGAGTCGGCCGCGATTTCGGGCGGCCTACGACTTCCTGCTGCTACGCGCCCAGGCTGGTGAAAACGACGTGCAGGATTACGCCGACTGGTGGACGCAGTTCCAGGCCGCCGGAGAATCCGAGCGTCAGGATCTTCTCACGCAGCCGGCACCGGCCCAGGAGTCACGCGGCACAGAGTCGAAGGCATCCGCGGGTGCGCCGAGGACGGCCAGAGGTGGACGTTCCGGGCGTGGCAAGGGTCGCCGGACCGAGGCGAAGCAAGGTCGACCGCCGAAGGAGAAGTCACAGGCCTCTCGGGGACAGAGTAAAGGGCAGGCCAAGGGTGCCGGCAAGGCGAATGCAAACGGCAAACCCAAGACTCGTGACGCGGCGGCCGGCCAGTCCTCTGCCGAGAAGGCCGAGAAAAGCCCGAAGGCCGCGAAGGCCGATGGTCGGACCGAGGCCGCCAGCGCGGACGGCGCGCGCAAGCGTCGTCGGCGTCGACGTCCACGTCGGCCGGCCGAGAGCGCGGCGGCGGCCCAGTAGGGCGATGGCCCGGCATCCATGGAGCGACGGCTGGACGCGGTTCAGGCCGAGTCAGGCGAAGGCCGCCAGGATGCCCTGCTGGACATCGAACTGACGGGTGAACCTACCGATGAGGTTTCGTGAAGCTCCGGCGAGCGTTTCGAGTCTCTCGCCAGGCGGCGAGATCGCCTGTGTCGGTATAGGTAGCAATCTGGACGGTCCCGAGAACCAGGTGAGAAAGGCCTTGCTGGAGCTTGCGGCGATGCCGCGATGCGAGCTGCTGGCTGTCAGCAACCTGTATCGTAGTGCGCCGTTGGGTGGCTTGGAGCAGCCCTGGTATGTCAATGCGGCCGCGGTCCTGCAGACTCGTCTCACGCCCCTGGCCTTGTTGTCAGCGCTGTTCGAGATAGAAAATCAGCACGGTCGTCAGCGGCACGGCCAACGCTGGGCGTCTCGAACCCTGGATCTGGATCTGCTGCTGTATGGGGCCGAGCATATCGACCAGGTCGACTTGACCTTGCCCCATCCCGGCGTTGCCGAGCGCAATTTCGTCATCATTCCGCTGGCCGAGGCGGCCAGCCGCGCGCGGTTGGATATCGAGATCCCGGGCCTGGGGTCTGTTCACGCGCTCGCGGCGCGCAGCCCTAGTGCCAATCTCCTGCGCATCGGGACAGGACAAGAATAGAACGGTGGTCGACGAATCCCTGGCCGGTGCGGCGGGCGCCCGTCGCGGCTCGTCCGTACGTAGTTACATCGTCATCGAGGGTCCGATTGGCGTTGGCAAGACGACGCTCGCGCGCAGATTGGCACGCAGCTACGATGCCGAGTTGCTCTTGGAGGCTCCCCAGGACAACCCCTTTCTGTCTCGCTTCTACGAGAACCCGGCGGCCCACGCCCTGGCCACGCAGCTGTTCTTCCTGTTGCAACGCGTCGAGCAGCTGCGTGTGTTGCACCAAGGTGACCTGTTTGCGCCGATGCGGATCGGTGATTATCTGCTGGCCAAGGATCGCCTGTTTGCCGAGCTGACCTTGCGAGCCGACGAGCTCACCCTGTATGACCAGCTGCACCAGAAGCTCGCCGAGGCGCTGCCGCCACCGGATCTGGTGGTCTATCTGCAGGCGCCGGTGTCGGTGCTACGTGAGCGCATCGCCAGACGCGGCATCGACTACGAGCAACGCATCGACACGAGCTATCTACAGCGATTGGTCGACGCCTACACACGGTTCTTCCACGCCTACGAGCGTACCCCCCTGTTGATCGTCAACGCCGCGAGCATCGATGTCGTCAACAACGAATCGCATTATCTCGCCTTGCGTGAGCAGATCGAGGCGACCCACAGCGGTCGCACCTTCTTCAATCTGATAGGCGACTGAGGCATACGTGACGCAGGTCACGGAGCGTAGCGAAGGAATGATCCTTGTTCTTCGCGTTCTCGAGACCTTCCAATCTTTCAGCGGGTTGAGCACGGTCGCCGCTACATGAGTCTGGTTCGTCCGAAGTGAAATCCCATTCATTCTTGAGAACCAATTGCGCTTTTTGTGACGCAATGAAACGAAACTGAAAAGCCGCGCTGTTAGACTTTGTCAAGGTCATATGGATATGGCTTTGTCAACTTCTGTTATTGTTGTGGCTCTGACCAGTGCTCGTGGGGTAGTGCTCACTGGCTACAGTCCAAATGGGAGCAAGGGAGCTATGTATCACTTGATCGAGCGACCGGGTCTGTCCAAGTACAGCCGATGGACCGAACGCGAGCTGACCGACGAGATCGAGCAGCTTGGGCGGCGCATTGCCGAGAGATCGCAAAGCGATGACGAGCGCTCACGTTGTGCGGTCTCGTACATGATTCAACTGCTCCGAGACCGGCGCGAGACCCTGGCGACCCTGCGGTCCCAGAAGAGTCGAGCTGCCGCAGTCTGATCGAGGCATCGCGCGCGGCCGTGCTCTGATGTGCGGCCGCGACAGTTGTCTGCGAACCGACCTTTTTACACCTCGCCCGTTCGCGAGCGGGCTGACCCCGAATGGGCCTGGTGTACGCCAGCGCCACTACCCTGCAGCTGGCCCGACCTGCAGTTGGTCGGATGGAACCGTCCCGCACCTGGACCATGTCGTGGAGTGGCCGCGCGACGGTTCTTCTCCGCTGCCGACCCTTCTCATCGTGCGCCCGTCCATCTCCGAGCCGTGCCGGTGCCTCCGATCGTGACGCAGGGCGCTGCCTCGCGAATGAGCCATCATGTCGAGCCCCATCAAGTCGAGCCAGGGTCAGGGGGGGACGACGACCGCTGACGCCTACCGAGCATGACTGTAGTTGATCCGAGGATGGGGATCCCTGCAGCGCTAAGGCGCTACAATGGCGCGTTTCCACGCAAGGCTGGTACTCCTCATGCGCGCGGTTCTGGTTCGCAAATTCGGCGCCTGGTCCGATCTGCAGGTGGAGGACGTGTCCGAGCCCAAGCCGGGACCCCGGGACGTGCTTATCGAAACCGCCAACATGGGCGTCAATTTCCGCGACGTCCTGCTGATCGGTGGTCACTACCAGCTCCGACCACCGCTCCCTTTCGCCCCGGGCATGGAGTGCGCCGGCGTGATTGCCGAGGTCGGTAGCGAGGTGACTGGCTTCGCACCCGGTGACCGGGTCGCCGCCGAGGTCGATTACGGCGCCTACGCCGAACGGGTCGTTGCCGCGGCCGACAGCTGTTACCGCTTGCCGGAGTCGATGTCCTTCGAGCACGCGGCGGCGCTGGGACTCGCTTATCAGGCAGCCCACTTCGCCCTCACCGACCACGCCCATCTCAGCTTCGGCGAACGGGTGCTGGTCACCGGCGCGGCGGGCGGCGTGGGCTTTGCTGCGGTGCAGATCGCAAAGGCCCAGGGTGGCAAGGTGATTGCTGGCATCCGTGGCATGGATCAGGCCGAGGTGGTGCGTGAGGCGGGCGCGGACCTGGTCGTGGACCTGTCCGTCGACGATCTCAGCGAGCATCTTCGTGAGCAGGTCAACCAGTTCACCAACGACCACGGTGTGGACGTGGCCTTGGACCCGGTCGGGGATGAAGTATTCAATGCCTGTCTGGACGCCCTGGCTCCGGGCGGACGCCTGGTGTCGGTCGGCTTTGCGTCAGGTCAGGTGCCGACCGTGGACATCAACAAGCTGCTGCGTCGGAACCTGACGGTGATGGGCTTGAACTGGCGGCACTACCGGCTCAACGAGCCAGACCGGGTCCAGCGCATCCAATATGAGATGTACGAGCTCTATGAGCTGGGTAAGCTCACCCCGCACGTCATGCACGTGTATGGGCTGGAGGATTTCGCCCGAGCCCTGGAGCTGATTGCGGCCGGCAACGTTCAGGGCAAGGTGGTTCTGTCCAATCAGCCGCGTGGCTGAGTGGGGTTTGAGGGCCGCTACCGGGGAACGTCATCAAGTCGGGTCGGGTACCCTGGTCTCATCCATCCGAGGGTGCCCGTGACGGGCGATGTACTGGAGCATGAGTGCTGCCCTTGAGCGTACGGCACCACACTGGTCAGTCAAGAGACCTCGCAGCTCAAGGATGACCTTTGGGGTCACGACATGTGCGGCGAGCCGACAGTATCGCCGAAACTCCCGCGTTCCCCGCGTCTTGGCCGCCTCGACGACGACTGCGCCCAATCTCGACCGCGTTCGCGCATCGTGGGGATGAGTTTTGAGTCTGTCGATCAGATACTCCTTGAAATATCCCGAACGGAAGAACGCCGGGTCGAACTCGAGAAATACGACGGCGAACTCGCGCAATTCCGAGCATTGGGGAAATTCCGGGCCATGACAACGCTCCATCAGCTCATCGATGGGCGAAACATGTTCGTGAAAGCGCTCGCAAGCGACTTCCCATTCGCGCCAGTGCTCACTTGACTTCCGCCGCAGCTTGAACGTGCGGTGAACATCGGCGTGCAGCCGGTTGATCTGGGCTTGCGCGACTGAAATCAGCTCTTCGTACATCTACTCGGCAGTGCTTTTCTCACGACGTCCCGCAGGATCACAAGCGATGACCCAGGACCGAATCGATCCTCGTGCGATTTCCGCGTGCGATTGAGGGCATTGAGCAGGCTCGCTGACATTGATACAGGGAAGACCTTCAAACCCAATACAACTCTGTAAGCCTGATGTCGTCAGAACGAGTAAGAGCTCCTGGGTTGTGGGGACTTCACTTGGCTACGCCGTAGAAACTCCCATACAACGAACTACTTGGCCGCGAAGCATCTATGAGCTCCGATCATCCCTGGTTCTCAAAATCCCGGAATGCTTGAGCCTGAATAGATAAAGCAAGATTACGATGCCAGCGCCTAGAT
Organism: Gammaproteobacteria bacterium; assembly: GCA_020444775.1. The sequence goes on along the minus strand of JAGRHX010001287.1, from coordinate 543 downwards.
ACATTGCTGTGCTCCAAGGGTCTGCCAACGAATCGACAGCAAAACCCTGCACGGAGAAAGTCACCGCAAAGGCAAGGGTGGCGGCGCTCAGTAGCAGTGAAGTGACAAGGAGTGCGCTGGCCCGGGCCCGCAACCTGACGATCTCAACAATGCTCCAGAGTAAGAATGCCGTGGATGCGGTATCCACGAGATTCAGTCCGATCACCCAGTGGTAGGTGCCAGGATAAGCGTGAGCGTAACGGCCGTGGATCATGTCGCTGCCAAATGATGCGGCGGCAACGACTTCAAAGAATGCTCTGCCTACCAGGACGTAGAGCACCACCCACACCCACAATCTGTGGTTGGTTCCTCTGGGTCCAACAGAAGGCGGAGTTGACCTCGGAGGCGCATATGGATTTTCGTCTTTGCTTGCCACGGCATTTGGCGCCCAAGGGCACGTCGGTGATCTTCTCGATGTGCTGCATCTCAGTCTCCCCATCCCATTTTCTCGTTCGGCGGTGCCGATCAACCCTTCCCTAGCTAGGGAACCGCTGATTTATTCCA
>JAGRHX010001286.1 GCA_020444775.1 Gammaproteobacteria bacterium | reverse complement strand
CCGCAAGCTGTTCTTCAACGAGGCCAAGATGGCCGGCATGCTGCGCCATCCAAACATCGTCGCGACGCTGGATGCCGGCATCGAGGACGGGCTGCGCTATCTGGTCATGGAGTACGTGGGCGGTGCGCAGACGCTGGACCCCTTCACCCGACCCGACAATCTGTTGCCCGTGCAGCGGGTCATCGAGATCCTGATCAAATGCGCGCTGGCGCTGGACTACGCCCACTCCAAGGGCGTCATCCATCGTGACATCAAGCCCAAGAACGTGATGCTCAGCCCGGAAGGCGAGGTCAAGCTCGGGGATTTCGGTATCGCCCTGATCGACCGCGCCGATGTTGACGAGACCCAGGTGATCGGTGCGTTGGGCTCGCCGCGCTATATGTCACCCGAGCAGGTGATGGCCGATACCGTGACCAATCAGTCGGACATCTTCTCGCTGGGTATCGTCGCCTACGAGCTGCTCACCGGCCGAAATCCGTTCGCGGCGCGCACGGTGGCCGAGATCGCCAAGAACATCCTGCGCGAGCCGCATCAGCCGCTGCTGCAGATCCGCCAGGGTATTCCCGAGCGCCTGGCCGGCATCGTCGACCGTACGCTGAAGAAGCATCCGGCCGGACGCTATAACAGCGCTCTGGACCTGGCCGGCGATTTGAGTCTCATCTACGACGACCTGGAGCTCAGCGCGCGCGAGACCGTTCCCGTACGGCAGCGCAACCAGCTGCGTGGTCTGGCCTTCTTCCGCGAGTTCGACGACGGCGAGCTGGGCGAGATGATGGGCATACTCAGCTGGCACCGCTATGAGCCCGGGCAACTGGTGATGACCGAGGGTGAGGCCGACGACCACTGCGTGATCGTGTTGGACGGCGCACTGGAGGTTCGATGTGGACCGATGTCCATCGCCACCTTGAAGGCCGGTGCAGCGTTCGGCGACTGTGGTCTTGTGCCGCGTCCTGAGCTGAGCGCGGAGCTGGTGGCACGCGAGAGCTCGAGCGTGCTGAGGTTACGCGCGAGCGGCATCCGACAGGTTTCACTGAACGCGCGCTATCGCTTCTACAGGGCGCTGAGCCGCTCCGTGATGGCGCGGCTGCAGCACCTGATGCGTCGCATCAACAAGCGAGCGCGCCGCCACGCCGAGCAGGCCGCGAGCCAGGCAGGCTGAGCGGAACTGCCAGCCAGATTGCGGTACCCAAGTCCCGGCCACGGGCATGGACCAATCAGGAGCTCCCGCGGCCAGACAGGGCGCGTGACGGAGAGGCAGATCAGCCACCCGTTGCGCGACGCAGGACGATGAGGTGAACCGCGTTCGGTTTCAGTGAAGTCCTGATGTTGAACGATGACCCTTGAAGCGTTACCGACTCGTTCTTCACCCTCGCCGCGTCAACGCTGGTGCGTGAGTTCACTACCTCCCTGATTTTCATGAGCTTTTCCCGATCCTGCTTCATGTCTAGTGACTGCACGTGCGAGGCGATCTCACCTCGAGCCGAATAGCTGTTCGCGTGCGAATCGTCGATCACATACTCTTCGTAGGCCCAGCGTCCACCGTTCGCCCGCAGCCCGGAAACGTCCACGCTGACCTGGGCAATCTGCCGAGCCCTTTGCAGCGCAGCTCGTGCCACCGCGACTGCCCCTGACACCTTCTTGTTGGCTTCGCTTGGCAAACCCAGACTCTGGACCGGGATGGTGCCGTTGACCAGACTCTTGATGAAATCCTGCCGATTCATGCCCGACGCATTGAGTGCGTTCTTCAGCGCGGCCTTGTTCCTGTCATCGAGCTCCCCGCCGTCAATGCCATAACTGTTGTGGGGAATCAGGCGCTTGGATGGAATGAAGTTGACCAGTAGAAGATAGACCGCATCGTCTTGAACGGTTGCCAGCCCCGTGACGAACTCGTCGCCTGTTCGTGTCTGTACCAGTTGCCCTTGCATCTTGCTCAAGAGCGCGTATGTGTTGTACACGGGCTTCGCCAGGCCCACGCGGGTAAATAATCCCGTACCCCCTGCGAATGAGGCGTTCCCCTTTGATGGCTTGGTGAAGGCAGAGATGTCCATCAGCCCCAGGTATATTGGCTTGACGCTTCCGGTTTCGACCATGGAAATCAGACCGCTCGCCACGTAGGCAGCCTGGAACTCGCTGTCGTTCTCGTTGGCAACCGGTTTCCACTCAGGCCAGTCGTTCAAGATCAACTCAACGCCTGAAAAGCCGAATTCGGCCAACCATCCTCGAACCAGTCTCTCGGCAACCACCCAATTGGCCGTTTGGCTGGGGACGGGACTCGCGGCGGGGTAGTCGTGCCAAGCCACCACCCGAACGGGCAGCTTCTCACTGGCTGCGAATTGCAGCCAGTTATATACCATGGGCTTGTTGTCTCTGGTCATCATCGCCTGGAACTGGGTTCCGCGCCTCGAGCCTCCGGCGGGATGCTTACTGAAACGATCCTCGAGAATGTTGGACGGGTTTATTCCACCGACCTTCACGTTCGGGTCGGCCCTCAGCGCGCCCAGAGCAAAGCTCTTGTAGTACTGGTGAAAATCCTGCTCGCTTCCTACCCAGTAGTTGCCCGGCTCATTGCCCACGACGTAATACACCCGCCCATTGGTATTGAGCTCGTTATTGAAGTGATGGACGAATTCATACGCGATCTGTTGCCATTGCCCGTAATCGGCAGGCGGGACGCTCTGCCAGATCTTCTCTCCGGCCCGCACGCTGCCTTCGAACAGGCTCCCTTCATTGTGCGGATCGGATGACAACCACTTTGGAATGCCACTTTGGAAGACCAACTGTACCCGCCCACCACGAGCGATGGTCTCGCGTACCAGCTTGTCGAGACTCCTCATCCGACGCTTGATGTCTTCCAGGCTACTGGAATCCCGGGTAATGCTCGTCGTATCGAGCAGCAGATCTCCCACCCTCTGCTCAGTGAAGAACTTGTCCCAGATGTAGTGCGAAATATATTCATGAGCATACGCGACTACGTTGGTGCGAAGCGCCGCATCCGCTCGCGCGTTCATCCGTCTGTCCAAATTCAGCGAGAACCCGATGTTGACTGCTCCTTGCGCACCTACAAAAGATGGGGTGGCCGCAAGCCCGAAGAATGTAGCGATGCAGAGCGCGACTGCCGTGAATCGTTTGAAGTTCATTGAATGA
>JAGRHX010001285.1 GCA_020444775.1 Gammaproteobacteria bacterium | reverse complement strand
GCATCCGGCGGCGGCACCTCGATCCAATCGACCTGACCCGAGCGAAGCGCGGCCAGACGGGTGGTCGCTTCCGGCATCGGATAGAGCACCATGCGGTCGAGCTTTGGCACCCGGCCCTGGTCCCAATAGCCGGGATTCTTCTCCAGCGTCACGCTCACGCGCGGCTTGAAGTCGACGATCTTGAACGGACCGGTACCCGAAGGCGCGCTCGCCACCTTGGCCCAATCCTTGTCCATCTTCTCCCACTGCGTGGGGCTCGAGTAGAGCATATAGACGAGCAGATATGGGAAGTACGACAGCGGTCGGTCGGTGGTGATTTCCAGGGTGTAGTCGTCGATCTTGCGCCATGCCTTGACGTTGGGGTTACGGGCACGGGTGATCGCCGAGCCCTGTGGCTCGAACTGGGGTGAATCCTTGTCGTAGTAGCGCTCCAGGTTCCAGATAGCGGCATCGGCGTTGAAGGGTGCGCCGTCATGGAAACGCACGCCCTGACGCAGCTTGAATACCCATCTGGTCGGTTCTCCCTCGGCCTGGGTCCAGCTCTCGGCCAGGCCCGGTCGAAGATCGGCCAGCTTGTCGGCGCTGCTCAAGTCCCACAGCACCAGGCCTTCGAACACCGGATAGCCGAGGAAGCGCATGCCTTCGTAGCCATTGTTGGGCATGCCGGTAGTGGTCGGCACATCCGCGGCGGTCATGGCGATTCGCAAGGTGCCACCCGCCAGCGCGCCGGTGCTGGTGAGCAATAGCGCAATCGCGGCGGCCCGACCGATGATGCGCGGGCCACGGCGTGGTACGCGGGCTGCACCGACACTGGAGCCGCGCTCGAGGATTCTCTTCAAGCAGGACATGTTCTTCCCCTGGTTGATGCGGTGATGGCACCGACTCGATGCTGCTGGGCGCTATCGCCATGCGCGCGGCGTCTGCCTCGACCCGGATCCGCGGCGGTGCGTGCTCGCGTCGATATAGCCTGTAGCCCGGCCACCGCCGGTTCGAACGGCAGGGCACGATTTCCACGCCCGATTTCCGGTTTGCGAAAAACGTGCCATCCGATTTCGAACGGTAGCGATTCAACTCGACTGCAGCCCGGCTGACCCGCGATACCCGTTTGGCATCCACCTCCAGCCCGTCACTGCGGCGGCAAAGTAGCCACGCCGGCCAACGTCGACAGGGGCAATTGACAGGGGCAATTTCCATGCGCGGCGTGCGCGTCGTTGGTGCAGCTAGCGCGGATCTCGCACCACAAGCTTCCATCGGCTTGCGCAGGCGGGGTGCGGCTCACGGCTCTCGGGACGTCGGCCGGCAGGCATGAACGCGCTCAGCGGGACGCATGCGCCGCGTTCCGCCCAGGTTCGAACGGCTTTGACCACAGCCGTTCGGTCGCGGATACCGGGGCCGCAATCGTGTGAACTCGTTTCTTTTTCGGCACGCGTTCTGCATGCTAGGAAACATCGGTCGCGCGCCCGACGGATGTGCGTTGACCGAGGGAACGCTGACGGCATGCCCGTCAGGAGACGCACGCTCAGCCGAGTGAATTGAACCGATGCCAGAACTTGGAACGCTCGATATCGACGCGCTCGCCCGTCGTCTGCAGGATCAAGGTTTGACGCCAGGCCCGGAGTCACTGCAGCAGATGCATGCGATGTTGCCTGTCTTTGCCGCGCTGGTGGCGCGCGTGCACCGCGACTTCCGATTCGAACACGAGCCCGCGCATGTGCCGGCCTTCGACGCGCAAGGGCTGCCGACCTCGACCGTCGCGCCGGCCCCGGAGACGACGCCGTGAGCGGGACCGAGCTGCACCTGTTGACGATCGCCGAGGCCAGCCCGCTGATCGCGGCGGGCGAGCTCGGCATCGTCGAGCTCACACGGGCATTCCTGGACCGTATCGCCGAGGTCGACACGAAGCTCAATGCCTATGTCACCGTGACCGCGGATCGCGCCCTGGAGGACGCGGCCCGGCTCGAGGCCGAGCTGCTAGCGGGTCGATACCGCGGCCCGCTGCACGGCATTCCGATCGCACTCAAAGACATCTACGACACTGCTGGCATTGCCACCGGCTGCGGATCGCATCTTCTCGAAGGCCGCGTGCCGAGCACCGATGCGCACTCGGTGGCGGCGCTGCGCGACGCGGGTACCGTGCTGCTGGGAAAGCTCACCACCCATGAGTTCGCGTTCGGCGGACCGTCTTTCGACCTGCCGAGTCCGCCGGCGCGCAACCCCTGGAACACCGAGCATTTCACGGGCGGCTCATCGAGCGGCTCGGGTGCGGCAACGGCCGCTGGTCTGGCCATGGCCACCTTGGGCAGCGACACCGCGGGCTCGATCCGGATGCCGGCGGCTCTGTGCGGCATACACGGTCTGAAACCCACCTACGGGCGTGTCTCCAGACGCGGCGTGGCGCCGCTCGCGCAGTCGCTCGATCACTGCGGGCCCATGACCTGGACCGCGCACGATGCCGCGCTGATGCTGCAGGCCATCGCCGGGCACGACCCGCGTGATCCGGCTTCGGCCCCGGTGCCGGTGGCGGACTACGCCGGTCTGCTCGGTCAGATGCCGCGCGGCGTTCGAATCGGTCTCATCGAGGAATTCTATGTCTCCAGACCGGAGACCGACTCCCGTGTCGAGGCCGCCATGGCACGCAGCGTCTGTGAGCTCACCGAGCTGGGCGCGATTGTCGAGCCGGTGACGCTGCCCGCGCTCGAGGACTTCCACGCCTGCAACATGCTGATCATGCTGAGCGAGGCGCTTGCGATCCACGAGCATCATCTGCGCAAGACTCCTGAGCGGTACGGCGAGATCTTTCGTGACCGGCTCAGCCTTGCCGGGCTGCTCAGCTGCACCGACTACGTGCAGGCGCTGCGGCTGCGCCGCCAGCTCGCGGCGGCCGTGGATTGCGCCCTGGAACGTCACGATCTGTTGCTGACCGCGGGTGGCTTCACCCCGGCGCCGCGAATCGATGAGGTGGCCAAGTTCGCGGTGCTCGAGCGGCCCCTCATCACCGCCCCCTTCAACACCAGCGGACATCCGGTGGCAAGCGTGTGCAATGGTCACACGGACGAGGGTCTGCCGCTCGGCATGCAGATCATCGGCCAGCGTTTCGGCGAGCGTCAGCTGCTCTCGGTGGCCGACGCCTACGAGCGGGCCACCCCTTATCGAGATCGCCGCCCTTCGATCTAGTTTAGTGGCACGGCCGTTCTGGATGACGTGCGGGTCCGTCTGCCACAAGGCGACTTTTGGAGTGCCAGACATGCATCCATTCGAGCTCAATCCCGAGGCCATGGCCAGGGTCACCGCCAAGCTGGGCAGGCCGTTCATGATCGAGCGGCTCGAGCCCTCGCGCACCGCGCTCATCGTGGTCGATATGCAGAACTATTTCATGGCGCCCGGCCAGCAGTTCGAGACACCCACGGCCCGCGAGATCGTGCCGGCGGTGAACTTGCTCGCCGCCGGGCTACGCGCGGCGGGGGGCACGGTGGTGTGGATCGAGAACCTTGCGCCAGAAGATTCTGCGCGCGAGTGGCCCACCTACTCGGCCCGTTATTCGCCGGCCGGCTGGGCGCGGCGTGACCGATCGCTGAAGCCAGATGACACGGGTTTCCAGCTCTGGCCGGCGCTCGATGTCCAGAGCACGGACCTGCGTGTGCGCAAGACGCGATTCAGCGCCTTCATTCAGGGGGCGTCGACGCTGGAGCAGCTGCTCCGTGCCGCCGCGATCGACACCCTGCTCATCACCGGCGTGGCCACGAACATCTGCTGCGAGTCGACGGCGCGCGATGCGATGATGCTGAACTTCAAGGTCATCATGGTCAGCGATGCGTGCGCCGCCCCAAGCGACGCCTTGCACGCGGCATCGCTCAACGGCTTCTATGAGTTCTTCGGTGACGTCCGAACCAGTGCCGATCTGCTGAAGATGTTGAGCCTCGCGCAGGCGGCTTGAGCTGGGCCTCATCCGATCCCGGGCCTCGCCTCGGCCGGCTATCAGGCTGCGTTGACGCGAGCCTTGCCGGAACGCTTCGAAGCGGGCTGGCCTATCGCGATGTGCAAGAGCAAGCACCAAGGCTGGCGACGGGATGGACTCCGCCTCATGCCAAAGCGGCGTCCCAATCCGGCGTCGATGCGTAGGCGTGGCAACCGCAATACTCGCCAAGGCTTGCCCACCGCCCCTCCTGCGCACGCTGTCCCCGGTCCGGTCGAGACGCCTCGCGTGCGCAACTGTCGTTCGACCGGCTATTCTCGCGTCAATGACCGAGTAACCGCGTAGGACCAGCTCATGCCCATGACAATGACCGGCGGCGATGCCATCGTCCAAGCCCTGCTCGACCACGGTGTGGACACGGTGTTCGCACTCCCCGGCGTGCAGACCTATCCGGTGATGGACGCGCTGGCGCGCAACCAGGACAGGATCCGCACCTACGGGGCACGCCACGAGCAGGCGACCGCCTACATGGCCTTTGGCTACGCGCAGGCAACCGGCAGGGTCGGGGTCTACTCGGTGGTTCCAGGTCCGGGCGTGCTCAACACCATGGGTGCACTGTGCACCGCTTGGGGCTGTAACCTGCCCGTGCTCTGTATTACCGGGCAGGTGCCACGCGCGTATCTGGAGAGCGGGCGCGGGCACCTGCACGAGATCCCGGACCAGCAGGGCACAGTGGCGCGACTGTGCAAGTTCACCGCGCGTATCGAACGCCCCGAGGACGCGCCGCGCATCGTTGCGCAGGCATTCGAGGCCATGTGCTCGGGCAGGCCCGGCCCCGCGCTCATTGAAATGTGCTGGGACGACATGGCGCAAAGCGGCGCAGTGGAATCGGTCCCGCCGCTGCCGCTCACACCCGCGCCGGCCGTTGACAGCGACGCGGTACGCGAAGCGGCCGAGCTCGCCCGCAGCGCCGAGCGGCCGCTGCTCATGGTCGGCTCGGGCGCGCGGCACGCGCAAGCCGAGGTGATCGCGCTCGCCGAGAACCTACAGACACCGGTGACGGCCTTTCGTGGCGGACGCGGCATCGTCCCCGCCGATCATCCGCTCGCGCTGTCCAGCTACGCCGCCTGGCAGCTCTGGGAGGAGACCGATCTCGTCATCGGTATCGGCACCCGGCTGGAGATGATCTACATGCGCTGGATGGGCATGAGCCAGCGCGTGATCGCGCCGCAGGCGCCGCCGCACCTGGTGCGCATCGATATCGATCCAGCCGAGATGCAGCGGCTCGTGCCACACGTCGGTATCGTCGCCGACGCCAGGGCTGGAACGGCCGCGCTGCTTGCAGCCTTGGAGAACGCGCCCGAACCGACACCCAAGGACCTCGCCCGGCTCACGCGGGCCCGCGCTCAGGCCACCCAGGCGATTGCCGCCGTGCAGCCCCACGTGGGCTTCCTCGAGGCCATCCGCCGCGCATTGCCGCGCGATGCCATCTTCGCCGAGGAGCTGACCCAGGCCGGCTACGCGAGCTTCTTCGCCTGGGACGTGTTCGCGCCGCGCACATATATCACCAGCGGCTTTCAGGGCAATCTCGGCTACGGGTTCATGACCTCGCTCGGGGTCAAGGTCGGGCGACCCGACGTGCCCGTGCTTGCGGTCACCGGTGACGGCGGCTTTCTCTACGGCGCGAGCGAGCTCTCAACGGCGGTGAAGGAGCAGATCTCGCTCATCACCGTGTTGTTCAACAACGGTGCTTTCGGCAACGTGCGGCGCGACCAGATCACCAATTTCGACGGGCGCACGATCGCGAG
>JAGRHX010001284.1 GCA_020444775.1 Gammaproteobacteria bacterium | reverse complement strand
GCGGAGGGTCGTTCGTGCTCGTGCTCGGCCTGGTGCTGTTGCCATGCACGTACTCGAATGCGCTCGAGCGCGCCACCTGGCCCAATCTGCCGCGGCTGCAGCAGACGATCCCGGCTGCAGCGCCTGCCGCACCGATCCGCCCCAAGAACCTGAGCCCCATACCCGTCGCGCAATCGCATCGGGCGATCTGTCAGACCGATTCCGGGAGCATCGCGCTCAGCCGGCCACGCAGCACCTGGGCCCGAAACTGGCCGATCCTGCTCGACGGTCTGCTCCTCATCGGCCTTGGCTATGGTGTGTTCCTTCTGCTCAGACGCGGCCTGATGGCCCGCAAGCGCCGACAGGCGGGGCAGCCAAGGGCGTCTGCCGGCGACAGCACCCAGCAGGTCCGCAAGCCACAGGCCAGCAGTGGCAAGGTGTGGTTCAGCCGTGACAAGGACGACGCGGCAACCGGCAATCACGCTACACCCGGTCCGGAGGCGGTCACCACCGGCGCACATCTGCGAACACTCGCCGAACCACCGGCGCGGGACGAGCCCCAAAACGGTCACCAGAACGACCACCCGGGCGAGCTGCATGCTCCACCCCATCTGGCAACGCTGATCCAGCCGCCACCGGACTTCGGGCATCTGAGCGACGCCCGACAGACCGAGGACGAGGCGGGCGGCACACCCCCACATCTCGCGACCCTGGTGCAACCACCACCCGATTTCGGCCGCTTCGGCGACGCTGCACGACAGCGCCCCGACGACTCCGCAGCCGAGACGCCCGCGCACCTGGCCACGCGTGTCGAACGTCCGCCGCAAAGCGGCTACTTCACGCCATCGATGCAGGGCCCACGCACAGTCGACGATGGTCCCGCCCATCTGCGGACGATCGTCGAACCTCCCCCGGCGTCCCCGGAGGACACCGGTTCGACGCGCCTGCCACGCCCCACCGAGCCATTGCAGCTGGTGCCCATGTCCGACGAGCCAGCGGACATCGTCACCGACCCCGGTGACGCCGAGATCGAACCGCACCAGCGGACCCTGCAGATCTCGCCGCCATCGACGGCCGCCTTGCAGACGCACGAACCGCCGGCCACGAGGCCGGTCGGCTATCTGGAGCTCGGTACCCACGGCAGCTTCGACATCACTCGCGATACGATCAGCATCGGCCGGCAAGCCGACAATGATCTGGTGCTCGACGACGGCTCGGTGTCACGTCATCACGCGCGTATCGAGTTCGACGGCGACGGACAGTTTCAGGTCCACGACCTGGATTCCCTGAATGGCGTCTTCGTCAACGGTCGAAAGGTCAGCCGAAAGCGCATCAAGAGCGGCGATCGCATCGAGCTGGGCGACTTCGTGATGCGCTTTCACATCCGTGACGGACGCCTGCCGGAGCAACAGTCGACCCTGGTGCTCGGTCGCCCACCGATCCTGGGTCAGCGCTGAGCGCAGATACCGACAGACCGGTGGCCGGGTTGGCGGGTGGCAGATCCACTCCGGACACGGTGCCAAGCGGTGCCGCTCGGATCATCACCAGCGGTCGTTCCGCGGTCAGGATTTCAGGGCTCGCGCGAGACCCCCTCATCCCCGGGTTGCCGGGGCCGCCATTCGATACACAGGCCCAGCTCACCGC
>JAGRHX010001283.1 GCA_020444775.1 Gammaproteobacteria bacterium | reverse complement strand
TCGGCTACCGCTGGCCGGCCGAGCTGGATGCTGGGATGGAACTGGCCGCCGAGCAGCGCGAATGGGTGAACCGCTGCGCGGCGCTGGCGCCGCTGGCCGATGAGGACGGCATTGTCTGCATCCCGCCGGTGCGCGGCGAGCCGTCGGCAGACAGCCGGCTGCGCGATCTTCTGGCCGCGGCCTATGGCGGCGCGTGGTCCAGCAGCATCGAGGCCCGTCTGCTGGCCAGCGCCGAGTTCGCCGGCAAGTCGTTGGAGGCCTGGCTGCGCGACGGCTTCTTCGCCCAGCACTGCGCGCTGTTCCAGCGCCGGCCTTTCATCTGGCAGGTCTGGGACGGCCTGCGCGACGGCTTCTCGGTGCTGCTGAACTACCACCAGCTCGACAGCAAGCGCCTGGAAACCCTCATTTACACTTATCTGGGCGACTGGATCAGCCGCCAGAAACAGGACATCGCCGCCGGCATCGACGGCGCCCAGGAAAAGCTTGCCGCCGCCGAAGTCCTCAAGACCCGCCTGGAGCTGATCCTCGAAGGCCAGAAGCCCTACGACATCTTCGTCCGCTGGAAGCCGCTGGCCGAACAGCCCATCGGCTGGGCCCCCGACCTCAACGACGGCGTCCGCCTCAATATCCGCCCCTTCATGTCCGTCCCCGACATCCGCAAGAAAGGCGCCGGCGTCCTCCGCGACAAGCCCAACATCCACTGGAAGAAAGACCGCGGCACCGACGTCGCCTCCGCCCCCTGGTACCACCTCGGCCTCGAGTACGGCGGCAAGCAAGGCGACCGTTTCAACCAGCACCACCTCACCCTAGCCGAGAAACAGGCTGCTCGGGCTGAGTAATCATTTAGAACACTAAAAATAAGTTATTTAGTGTTGTTTTGTGTGCTAGGGTGAGGCCATGGCATCGCTAGCAGACCGATTTCAAGCCTATGTGCGGCAGCTGACCGGGCAATCGCTGGTCTGGACGCGTGTATCGGGCCAGGCGGTACCGGCCTACCTGAGTCAGCGATTCGAGCCGCGCTGCATGGAGATCGCGGGCAAAGCCTGGCTCGCAGCCATGCTGAAGGGTGCTGACTCTCCCGCGCCGCTCCAGTTGTCGAAGCACCTGCAGCAGCTGCGTGACTGTTACGCCCCGCTCGCGATGAACACCGTTCTGGTCGCAGAGCACCTGCCGCCGCATCTGCGCCGTCGACTGGTGGAGCTCGGCCAACCGTTCGTGATCCCGGGAAAACAGCTGTTCTGGCCGTCGCTGGGCAGCATCGAAACCACGCAGCGGCCCAAGCGGACTAGCCCGACACCGGTGACCGAGCTCAGCCCGGTCGCACAGCAACTCCTGATTGCGTTGTTGCTTCGGCGACTCAGCCCGCCGATCAATATCAGCGATGCCGCCGTGACTCTTGGCTACACCGCGGCGAGTGTCAGCCAGGCCGTCAAGGCCTTGGAGGGATGCGGCTTCGTTCAGTCGGCGCGGCGTAGCCGAGAACGCAGCTTTTCTCTCACAAATGGACCGCGTGAGATATGGAAACAAGCGTTGCCGCTGCTGGGTAGCCCGGTGCGTCGGCGTCTACGGTTGATGCGCGACGAGCTTCCAACCGACCGGTTGGTGCGGGCAGGGGAGTCGGCGTTGGCGGAACACACTCAGCTGGCCGAACCGGCCGAACCCTGCTTCGCCGTCGCGAGCAGGGACTGGGCAGTGCGCCGAACTGAAGAAATTCCCACCACGGACGCCGGTACCTGCCTCGTCGAGCTCTGGCGCTACGCTCCGGAGCCGCTTGCACAGGGTGGTGGCGTTGATCCGCTTTCGCTGTACCTGAGCCTTCGAGAGAGTACCGACGAACGGGTGCACATCGCGCTCGATGAATTGCTGGAGCACATGCCATGGTGAAGGGGCTGGATCGGTTCGCTGACTTCTTCGCTGGAGATGAGGCGCACTACGTGCTGATCGGGGGCGTCGCTACATACCTGGCGCTGGAGGATGCCGGCCTGCAGGCCCGCGCCACCAAAGATCTCGACATCGTGCTGTGCATCGAGGCCCTGGATGCGCGATTCGGAGAGAAACTGTGGGCCTTCATCGACCAAGGCGGATACAACGAACGCCAGCAAGGCACCGATCCGCGAGTGTTCTATCGTTTCGCCAAGCCGACCGCCGAAGACTTTCCGAACATGCTGGAGTTTTTCGCGCGTGAGCCAGGACGGTTGCCGATGGCAGAGGGCGCCCACTTGACGCCTGTGCCGATCGGCGAGGCCGTGCAGAGCTTGTCCGCCATCCTGCTGGATGATGAGTACTATCACTTCCTACACCAGCACACCCGAAACCTCGGTGGCGTGCGCGTCGTCACCGAGCAGGCGTGGCACTGCCTGTTCGCGCAGACCCTGTTCATCCCCCAGGGCTCCGCCGCCGCCGCGGGCTCCACCGACTGGTCGCACGACTGGACGGTCATCAACGCCGGGCGACGTCGCCTCACGCCCGAGGAACAGGCCGAACTCGGGGTCTCGTCCCCGATCATGATCGCCCAGAGCCTCGAGAAGAAGACCGTCGTGATCCTGGGCACCGAGTACGCCG
>JAGRHX010001282.1 GCA_020444775.1 Gammaproteobacteria bacterium | reverse complement strand
CCTGAGTCGCGGTTGTTCTTCTACACCACGACCGGCTGGATCATGTTCAATCTGCTGACCTCGGCGCTGATAAATGGCACCGGTATCGTCCAGTACGACGGCAATCCGGGCTATCCGGACCTGAACACCCTGTGGCGGATCGTCGACGAGACGGGTGTGACGAGCTTCGGCACCAGCCCGACCTTCGTCAACATCCTGGCGCAGAATCGCGTCGTGCCCGGCGAGCAGTTCGCCCTCGAGCGATTGGAGGGGGCAATCTGCACCGGCTCACCGCTGACGCCGGAGTCCTTCGCCTGGTTCTACCAGAACGTCAAGCGCGATCTGTGGGTATCCTCGACCAGCGGCGGCACCGATATCGCCACGGCTTTCGTTGGCGGCGTGCCGATTCTGCCGGTGCACTCCGGTGAGCTGCAGGCGCCGTGCCTGGGGGTGGATGTGCGGGCTTTCGACGCGCAGGGCAACAGCGTGGTCGGCGTCGAGGGCGAGCTGGTCGTGACCCAGCCGATGCCCAGCATGCCGCTGTATTTCTGGAACGATGCGGATGGCAGCCGATATCGGGAGAGCTACTTCGAGACCTATCCGGGCGTGTGGCGTCACGGTGATCTGCTGAAGCTGACCGAGCGGGGCTCGGCGATCATCTCCGGTCGCTCCGATTCGACGCTCAATCGACATGGCGTGCGGATCGGGACCAGCGAGATCTACCGTACCGTGGAGGCGCTGGACGAGGTTGCGGACAGCCTCGTGGTGCATCTGAACCCGGCCGGTGACGAGGCGCACATGCTGCTGTTCGTTGTGCTCAAGCCCGGGGTCATGCTGGACGATGAGTTGTGCGGGCGGATCCGCGCCCGCCTGCGCGAGGAGCGCTCGCCTCGCCATGTGCCGGATCGGATCATGGCGGTGCCGGCGGTGCCCTACACCTTGACCGGCAAGAAGATGGAGGTGCCGGTCAAGCGTCTGCTGATGGGCGCCGATGCGAGTCGGGTCGCCAACGCCGATGCCATGGCCGATCCCGGTGCCATGCAGGCTTTCGAACGCATTGCCGCGGAGCTCGGCCGGTCTGATTAGGCGGGTCCGGGATCGTTCGGCGTTTCCACCCGTGCGGTCCGTGGCCGCCGAGGACGGTCATTGAATGACGTTATCGATACAACGTGTCCCCGGGTCCTTTGCTGCCGAGGTGTTCGGGGTCGACCTGCGCCGCACCCTGGGCGTGGACGAGATTGCGCGTATCGAGGCCGCGTTGGACCGGCACGCCGTGCTGGTGTTTCGCGATCAGCGCATCAGTGACGAGCAGCAGATCAAGTTCACCTTGCGCTTCGGCGCCATCGAGAACGCCGCCGGCGGCAACGTCACCAAGCCCTACCAGCGGCGCCTGGACATGCGTATCAACGACGTGTCCAACCTGGACGAGCACAATGCGCCGTTGGCGCGTGACGACCGGCGGCGAATGTTCAACCTGGGCAACCGGCTGTGGCATTCGGACAGCTCCTATCGCGTCGTCCCCGCCAGGTACTCGCTGCTGTCCGCGCGTGAGCTGCCGGACGCGGGCGGCAACACCGAGTTCGCCGACATGC
>JAGRHX010001281.1 GCA_020444775.1 Gammaproteobacteria bacterium | reverse complement strand
AATGCCATGGCATCCGAATTGAGCGGCCAGATGGCCGCATCCGTGTCCGAGACCTCGTCCAAGCAGATGCTCGACGACGCGACCGAAGCAGCCGATGGGTCCACCTCGCACGTCGCGGCGATCGCCTTCTCCAACATCGGTCATGTCTACACCCACCTGTTCACGATTCTCTACGCGACCGCGGTGTTGCATCTGCCGGGTGTGTTCGGCCTGCCGTTCGGCGAGCTGCTGGGGCTCGCGAGCCTGGGGCTGACCCTGTACGGCGTGGCGGCGTTGCCGGCCGGCTGGCTCGGTGACCGTTGGAGCCAGGTCGGCATGATGGTGGTGTTCTTCGCCGGTATCGGCGCCGGCGCGCTGGTCACCGGGCTTGCCGAGGACACCGCCGATCTGTTCATCGGCCTGACCCTGATCGGTCTGTTCGCGTCGATCTATCACCCGGTCGGTATCGCCTGGCTGGTCGCGACCGCGCGCAATCGCGGCATGACACTCGGTATCAACGGCGCCTTCGGCGGGCTGGGCAGCGCCCTGGCGCCGGTGTTCGTCGGTGCCATGATCGACTACGTGTCCTGGCGTGCGGCGTTCCTGATCCCCGGGGGGCTGGCACTGCTCACGGCGCTGGCCCTGGCGGCACTGTGGGCACGAGGCTCGGTGCGCGACAGCGAGCAGGATCGCACCCCTACCCCGGAACAGGACAAACAGGCGATGTGGCGGGTGTTCGTGATCCTGTCGCTGACCATGGCCTGCAGCGGCTTCGTCTATGCCGGCGTCACCAACACCTTGCCGAAGGTGTTCGAATCGGGCCTGGGCGAGAGCCTGGCCACCAGCTACACACGAATCGGTCTGTACGTGGGACTGGTGATCGGCCTGTCCTCACTGGGCAGCCTGGTAGGCGGCTGGCTCGCCGACCGCTACTCGGCACGCAGCATCTACATCCTGTTCTGGTTCCTGCTGGCGCCGCTGCTGTTCATGCTCACCCACCTGCTCGGCTATACGCTGTTGTTCATCGCCTTCCTGGTGATGCTCTTCAACGTCAGCTTCGCCGCCGCCGAGAACATCCTGGTGGCGAGCTACACGCCGTTCCGATATCGCTCGCTGGCCTATGGTGCCAAGTTCGTTCTGGCCCTCGGTGTCGGCGGACTCACGGTGGAGCTGGCGGGCTTCACCTTCGACAGCACCGGCAGCTTCACGCTCGTCTACAGCCTGTTCGGCGTCGCCGCGCTGCTCGCCGTGGCCGCCGCCTTCGCCCTGCCGCGGCCACGCGTGGTCGCGGCGCGCCGTTGACATCGACCAGCACGAGCCCTGTCACCCGTACCCGGAGATGCAGTGATGCCCAAGACACCGGACTATTTCGTTGGCAAGACCATCGTCATCACCGGCGCGGCGAGCGGCATAGGCCGCGCCACCGCGCTGATCTTCGCCCGCGAGGGCGCCAACGTGGTCGTCTCGGACATCAACATCGAGGGTGCCGAGCGGGTCGCCAACCAGGTCGTGCAACAGGGCGCCAAGGCGCTGGCCGTGAGCTGTGACGTGACCTCGCGCAAGCAGATCGACAATCTGATCGCCAAGGCCATCGACGCCTTCGGCGAGGTGAGCTTCCTGTTCAACTCGGCGGGCGCGGCGGGCCGACGCTCGACCTTCCTGGACATCGACGAGACGCTGATCAAGCAGATCTTCGATCTGAACGTGTACGGCACCTTCCATGCCATGCAGGCGGTCCTGCCGCACATGCTCGAGCGCGGCCGTGGCGTGATCGTCAACGTCGCCTCGATGGCGGCGGACCGCGGTGGCCCCGGCAGCTCCATCCACTACGCCTCGGCCAAGGGCGCGGTGCGCACCATGACCATGGGCGTGGCGCGTGAGTTCGCCGACCGGGGCATTCGTTGTCTGTCGATCTCGCCCGGCCCCATCAATACCGATTTCCAGGCCGCCGCCGGCACCTCCGCGGAGCTCTACGAGAAGTTCAAGAGTGACGTGCCCATGAAGCGCTTCGGCGAGCCCGAAGAGATCGGCGAGCTGGTGCTGTTCATGTGCTCGGACGCCTGTGACTTCATGACCGCCAACACGGTCTACGTGAACGGCGGCGGCGGCTGGCGCTGACCGGCGCCACCCTCAACGCAACGGGGAGTGCGCGGCCGGCACCAGGATCGTCGAATGCATCTCGTCGAGCATCGGCCCGGACTGCTTCAGGAAGGCCCGCCAGTCCGGATCGGCGTTGGCCGCGGCTCGACACTGCATACGGTCGTTGAGGTCCTTGTACACCCAAAGATGCGAGACCTCGTTGGGCTGCCCCGCCTCGGTGATGAACACGCCGATGTTCTTCGAGTGCCGTTCCCGAACCGGCATCGCCTCGGTGATCAGATTCGCCCATTCGCGCGCCTTGCCGGGCTGGGTGCGGTAGTTGCGGTATTCGTAGATGTTGCCGGTGTCGCTGACCGACTGTAGCGGCCGCACGCACTCCAGTAGCCGGATGTCCTGGCGAAGCAGGTGCGGTCGGATCAACGGCAGGTACTCTTCTCGCCAGCGCCGGTTCTTGCCCAGCTCGGTGCGCAGCCGGATACGCTCGTCGAAGCTCTCGTAGCTCCACAGATGCATGACCTGGTTGAGCGGCCCGATCTCGGTCATCCAGTAGCCTTCCAGCCGACCATAATTGTCACCCCGGATGTCGCGCCCGACCTCGCCGGAGTTCTTGGCAACGATGGGTTGGCTGCCAGCACGTAGAGTGTAGGTTCGAAGCTCGTAGAGCATGTTGCATACCTCGAAGGATGAGGATTGGGTTCTATCGGGGGCCTTCAGGGGCACTTCAGGGGTACTTCAGGGCAATCCCCGGCCGATGGGTCACAAGCCAGAGGTCTGGACGCCGAGCCCATCATAGTGCCCGCACCGCATCCAGGCACGCGCAGGGGCACGCCCAGGGGCACGCGCGGGGGGCACAGGAGACCGAAGATGAACGAACGCAAGATTGGCAAGCTGGGGATCCGCCGCATCGTCGAGTCGGTGACGGCCGTCGATCCGCTGGGCTACTTCCCCGGAACACGCGACTCGGATTGGGCAGCGCATCGTGCCTGGTTGACCGAGACCGGCGCCATGCACATGAGCAGCGGCCGGCTGCTGTTGCACATCCAGAGCTACCTCATCCGGACCACCCACCACACCATCCTCGTCGACACCTGCGTGGGTAATCACAAGCAGCGCCCGACCCGTCCACAATGGCATCAACGCGACGACGACCGCTATCTGCACGCCCTGCACGCGCACGACCTGAGCGTCGAGGACATCGACTACGTGGTCTGCACGCACCTGCATGCCGACCACATCGGCTGGAACACCCGCCTGGTCGATGGCCGCTGGCAGCCCACCTTTCCCAAGGCCCGCTATCTGTTCTCGGAACGGGAGCTGCGTGATCGCCAGCAGGCCGGCGAAGGCGACCCCGGTCACCACGCCCTTCAGGACAGCGTGCTCCCGGTGCTCGAGGCGGGACGCGCACAGCTGGTGAACGACGATTTCGAGCTCGACGACGAAGTCTGGCTGGAGCCGGCGCCCGGTCATACCACGGGTCATGTCATGGTCAGACTGCGCTCCAACGGCGTCCACGCGGTGATGAGCGGCGACCTCGTCCACTCTCCCGTGCAATGCGCGCAACCTGACTGGGTGACCGCCTCGGAGCAGGATGCCGAGCTCGCGCGGCGGACCCGGCGAGCGTTCCTGCAAAGCTGTAGCGGTACCGACATCCTGGTCCTGACGGCGCACTTCCCGTTGCCCTCGGCCGGCCGGCTGGTGAGCGCCGGTGACGGATTCCGGTTCCTGCCTGACAGCCCGGCCTGGTAGACGCCGGCCTGGCAGATGCCTTCAGCGGTCCAGCCAGACGTTGTCCAGATGCTGATTGAGATAGTGACTGGGGCCCGCCTTCCAGCCTTTCACGTAGGCCCAGTGAGGGTTGATCTTGTACCACCACAGGGTCAGGCCCATGTGCGCCATCTCGCTGACCGCGCGCTGCTCGAACTGGCGCATCAGCCGACGTTGCTCCTCGACATCGGGCGTGCGCAGCAGCCGCGCATGCAGCGACTCCAGCATCTCGTCGCGATAGTTCGCATGATTGTTGCCGGCGCTACCCAGCCATTTGGAGACATCCGCGATCGGATTGATGATGGCCTGACAGTTGAAGTCCGTGGCCACCTCGAAGTCCTTGGTCTGGCGCAGGCTCTGGTACCAGCCCCCGGTTGGTAGCATCAGCTGCCGGGTGGTCACCCCGATCTGCCGCCATTCGTCGGTAAGCCAGCCACCCAACGCCTTGTAGGGCTGATCCACGGCCCGATTGGTCAAGGTCAGGCTCAGGCCGGACTGACCGGCCTCGGCGAGCAGCGCACGAGCTCGGGCTCGACTGAGCTCGATGTCCGGACCGAATCCCTCGAGCTGCATCAGCTCCTCACGGTTGGCCGCCAGCGGATGGCCCGGAAACACGATCCCACCCGGAGTGCGGACGATAGCGACCGATGACAGGTAGCGCGATCCCGACCAGCGGTCCACCGCCAGGTTCAGGGCACGGCGAACGCGCGGGTCGTCGAACGGTGGCCGGGCGTGATTGAAGATGAAGTACACCCCGCAATTCCAATCGCTCTCCTGCACCTGGAGCCGGTCACCCAGGGCTTCAACCAGCTCGTCACGCGCCTTTGGCGAGAAGCCGCGAAACTCGATCGCGGCTCGTCCGCTACGAATGGCCTGCAGCCGGACCGCCGTCTTGGTCGCGATCACGGCCCTGAAGCCGTCCAGATAGGGTCGACCGGAGAAGTGATAGCGCTCGTATCGCCGCCCCTCGACGAACGCGCCCGGCTGATACTGGACGAAGCGGAACGGCCCGGTGCCATTGACGTGACGCATCGGCCAGTCGTAACCGTGCTCGTTGAGATCGCGCGCGCTGTAGATGAAGTTGAACGGCAGGGCCAGCGAAGGCAGGAAGGTCGCCGATGGATATTTGAGCTTGATCAGCAGCTCGTGGCTGGACGGCGCCTGCACCGATTCGACCATCGAGAAGAAGGCCTTGCGGCTGCTCGGCACCCCCTCCGGTGGAAAGATGATCTTGTCCAGCGAGACCTTGACGTCTGCCGCCGTCAATGCGGTGCCGTCGTGAAAGCTGACATCGCGGCGAATACGGAAGCGATAGCGGGTACCACCCTCGTCTGGTCGCGGCACCGACCCCTCGCACAGATCGCATTCGAAGGCGTCGGCCGCCTGCGGATTCTCCGGATCGACCCGGATCAGCAGGCTGTAGAACGGCCGGATCGGATGGATCACACCGAAGGTGCTCTCGCGGTGAGCATCGAAGGAGGGCAGATTGCTGCCGACCACGAAGGTCAGAACGCCCCCCGCTCGGGGTACCTGGGCAGGGACCGACGGCGACATCAAGGCCACAAAGACC
>JAGRHX010000084.1 GCA_020444775.1 Gammaproteobacteria bacterium | reverse complement strand
ACGGCCGACAACGCCCCCCCCAATGCCAGGGTCGGCCTACGGCCCAGCGAGTCCGCCAATCGGCCGGTTGGCATGGCGACGAAGAATCGTGCCAGTCCGTAGACTGCCACCGCCATGCCGATGGCCGATGCCGAGACGCCAAAGGACTGCGCGTACAGTGGCAGCGCAGGCACGACGCCACCGAATCCGAGCTGATTCACGCCGATGAGCACGCACATCCACACCAGGATACGCCGCTCGGCACCACGATCATCAGCACCACGATCATCAGCACTGGCGCGCCGAGCTCGATCCGTCTCGCTCAAGCGATACGCTCACACAGTTCGAACACCTGCTGGATGGCCACCAGCTGATCGCCACGCGCTGAGGATGGGACAAGTATCGGTGTCCGCACACCCGCCGCGTACCACGCCTCCAGCCCCTCCAGGACCTTGGAGGCAGGCCCGAACAAGGTGTTGTCCGCGAGCCAACGGTCGGTCAGGCAGCGTGCCAGCGCTTCGTCGTCGCCGCTTTTCATGGCGACTTCCACACCGTCCATCTCGGCCTCATAGCCGGCCTCGCGCCAGTAATTGCGATAGTTCGGCAGCTTCGCGTAGCCGATCAGCGTGCGCCGATTGACGGCCATCGCGGCTTGCTCATCGTCATCGATACAGGTGGGGATCATGTTGCCGATGAAGAAGCCGTCACCGCTGCGCTTGTCCGGCTGCAACGCTGCCAGCGACTCGGCCATGTGCGAGCGCGAGGCGTTCGCGAACACCAGGCCGTCCGCGATGTCACCGGCCAGTGCAATCATGCGCTTGCGCAACGTGGCGAGGATGATCGGCGGCAACTCCCCAATCCGCTCCACTCCCCGCACGGTGCTCACGAACTCTCGTATGTCGGACAGCGGCTTGCCCACGCTGACCCCGTAGCGGGCGTGAGCCGGTGCGTGCGCAACGCCGATGCCGAAGCGGAAGCGTCCACCCGAGACCTCGTGGATGAAGGCTGCCGCCTGCGCCATGTCGATGGGCGAACGCCAGTAGATGGGCGCGATTGCGGTGCCGAACTCGATACGCTCGGTGACCAGGGCGAGCGCCGTGGCCAGGGACATGTTGTCGCCGAGCGAGGGCAGGTAGATGCCCTGGAAGCCGCGCGCCTCGGCCTGCTGGGCGATGTCTAGAATCGTCTTGCGACGTCCGGGAAGTGCGGCGAGGGAGATCGCCGGCATGCTCAGGGACATGGCTACCTCTACGAATGAGCGAATGGTTCGGTACGAAACGATCGTGCTGTCTCAGCAGCCCGGAGACCCGGGCACGTTCGTGCGGGCGCCGCGCAGCAGTCGGCTACGCCGGGCGCCGGCGCGCGGTCCCCCGTAGGACCACGCGCGACCGGCGCTCGGCTGTGGAGGCTCAAGCCATCGGCAGCCCCGGGTGATGCAGACGCGAGTCGCCCAGCGAGGTGAACTGGGTGGACAGAGCCGGCATGGCATTCTCCGCGATCAGCTCCGGTGTCCAGCCGCCCTCGTGGTGGACCATGCGCACCGGCTTGGGCAGGCCGTACAGGGACAGTTCCGCGCCGCGCTGATGGAATACCTGACCATTCACGTCCTTGGCCTGCTGCGAAGCCAGGAACACGCACAACGGAGCAATGGCGTCGGCCGGACTGCGGCGCAGGCGTTCCTCACGCAGCTTGGCCGCGTCCGGGTCCTTCGGTGTCGGAACCGAACGAGTCATGCGGGTGTCGGCGGAAGGCGCGATCGCGTTGCAGGTGATGCCCTTTGAGGCATTCTCCATCGCGACGATCCGGGTCAGGGCAATGATACCCAGCTTGGCCGCGCCGTAGTTCGCCTGGCCGACGTTGCCGAGCAGACCGGAGGTCGAGCTGACGTTGATGATGCGACCGTACTCCTGTTCCCGGAACAGGTTGATAGCCGCGCGCGCAACGTTGAAGTGACCGGTGAGGTGCACATCGATCACCGCCTGCCAGTCGTCCGGCGACATCTTGTGGAACATGCGGTCACGCAGGATACCGGCCGGATTGAAGGTGATATGCAGACCACCGAACTCGTCGCGTGCTTGCTGGACCATCTTCAGACAGTCCTCGAAGCTCGCCACCGAGCCGTAGTTCGCGACCGCTTCACCGCCCGCGGCCCGGATCTCGTCGACGATGGCCTGGGCGGGCGCCTGGTCTCCACCTTCGCCACCGCCACCCACGCCGGGATCATTGACCACGACCCTGGCCCCGTTGGCGGCCATCAGCTTGGCCACCTCGGCGCCCACACCCCTGCCAGAGCCGGTGCAGATCGCTACCTGTCCATCGAGCATACCCATGAATCTCTCCTCCCGGACCAAGCGGTCCTCAATGTCGTTGCCTCTGTGTCATTGCCTGTGGGTCGTTGCCTTTGTCTGCCGGCGCGTCCGGCAGGCAATCCGCGCCGACGACCAATCGAGCACCCGCGACTATCTCACACCCGTGGCCTCGATAACCACGCCGTGAGACGAGATCGTCGCGCCGCGACTAGCGCACTTGCCTTATCATCGCAGGCATGACCAAGCCATCGGATCCAAAACGTTATCGAGTGGGCATCGACGTCGGCGGTACCTTCACCGATTTCTGCCTGATCGACACCGCCAGCGGCACGCTGACCTGTCACAAGACCCCGTCCACCCCGCGCGCACCGGAGCAGGCAATCCTCGATGGACTGGCCGTGCTCCTCGAAAGTGCCGGGGCAGCGCCGACACAGATCGGCTTTCTGGGGCATGGCACCACCGTCGCCACCAATCTGTTGATCGAGCGGCGCGGCGCGCGGACCGCGCTGATCACCACCCGTGGTTTCCGAGACGTGCTGGAGATCGCCCGCCAGACCCGTCCGCATCTGTACGACTACAGCCGACGTCGACCCACGCCGCTGGTGCCCCGTCACCTGCGTCTGGAGCTGGACGAACGGGTCGACGCCCGCGGTGACATCCTGCGGCCGCTGGACCTGCAAGAGCTGCAAGAGCTGGGTCGACAGCTGCACGCCTTGGACGTCGAGGCAGTCGCCGTCTGTCTGTTGAACGGCTATCGCAATCCCGCCCACGAGCAACGCGTCTGCGAGCATCTGCGCAACGCCCTCGGCGCGGTCTTCGTCAGCGCCTCACACCAGGTGCTGCCGGAGTTTCGCGAGTTCGAACGCACCGCGACCACCGTCGCCAATGCCTACGTCGGCCCGACCATGCGCCGTTACATCGGTGCGCTGGCAGCCGGGCTGCGCGAGCTGGGGATAGCGGTTGCGCCGTACACCTTCCATTCCAACGGCGGCATCCTCTCCGAACGGCTCGCCTGCGATCTTCCGGTACGTACCTGCCTGTCCGGCCCGGCCGCGGGGGTGGTCGGCGCCGCCGACCTGGGACGTACGTTGCACGAGCCGGACGTGGTCGCCTTCGATGTCGGTGGCACCAGCACCGACGTCTCCCTAATTGCCGGTGGCCGCCCAGAGCTGCGTGGCGAGCGCGAGGTCGCCGGCTTTCCAATCAAGTCTCCGAGCCTGGACGTGCACGTGATCGGCGCCGGCGGCGGCAGCATCGCCTGGGTGGACGGTGGCGGCGCGCTGCGGGTGGGACCACGCAGCGCGGGCGCCTGGCCCGGTCCGGTCGCCTACGATCAGGGCGGCACGGAACCGACGGTCACCGACGCCAACCTGGTGCTCGGTCGTCTGAGCCCGGCCGGTCTGCTCGCTGGCCGCCTGCCCCTGAACGTGGAGCGTGCCCGTCAGGCCATACACGAACGCCTGGCCCGACCGCTTGGACTCGACACCCAGCATGCGGCCGAAGGCATCATCCAGATCGCGGTCGCGAACATCGCGCGAGCCATCCGCGCGGTGTCGACCGAACGGGGACACCAGCTGTCACGGTTCACGCTGATGGCCTACGGTGGCGCAGGTCCGGTGCTGGCCGCCGCGGTCGCGCGCGAGACCGGCTGTACACGGGTGGTGATTCCGGCCGACCCGGGAGCGATGTGCGCGCGCGGCGTGCTGGTCGCGGACATGAGCATCGATCTGGTCCGGACCCGATTGTGCGCGCTGGTCGACAGCGAGGCCGCGACGTTGAGAACGCTGTTCGCCGAGCTGCAGGACGAGGCCGGGCAATGGTTCGACAGCGAGGCCGTGCCGGCCCGCGCCCGGCGCGTGGAGCTGCGGCTGGACGCACGTTATCTCGGACAGGGTTTCGAGATCGCCGTGCCGGTGGCCGAGGGTTTTGCCGAACAGGCCATTGGCGGTTTGCCGATCCCGGATCTGCGAACCTTGCAGGGACGGTTTCGGGACGCGCATCGACAACACTACGGCTACGCGCTCGACGACCGGGCGGTGGAAGTGGTCAATCTCAGACTGAAGGCCATGGCCATGGTCGGCAGCGCCAGTCGTGCCGACCCGGCCGCTGCGAGCACCGGGCTTGCCAGGGCCGCAACGCGGGCGGACGCCGACACACGGCATCTGCGTCCGGTGTACTTCCGCGAGCACGGCGAGATCGAGGTGGAGGTCGTCAGCCGTGACAGCCTGCAACCAGGCTCGACCCGACACGGACCGTTGATCGTCGAAGAGCTGACCTCGACCCTGGTGGTCTTCCCCGGTGACCGACTCGACGTCGACCAGCACGGCAATCTGTTGATGAGCGTCGCACCGTGACAGCACATCCGCCAGCACGATGTATCCGCAACGCTGCGCCGCCAGTCGCACCGCCCACGAAAGGACTGCGCCGACAAGGCCCCGAACAGACGAGTCCCAATACAGGCAAGCCCATACAGGCAAGCCCAGCGACCAGCCCATAGACGAGTCTATAGATGAGCAACAACGCCCCGAGCTCGACAACGCCGGTTCACGGTGATGCCGCCATCAGCGACCCGGTACGCGTCGAGGTCTTCAACCAACGTCTGCTCGCGATTACCGAGGAGATGGGCGCGCAACTGGTGCGGGCCTCGTTCTCACCCAACATCAAGGAACGCCGCGACTGCTCGGTGGCGTTGTTCGACAGCCAGGGGCAGGTCATCGCCCAGGCGGCGCACATCCCCATTCACCTGGGTTCGCTGATCGGCGGCGCGCGGGCGCTGCTGGCAAGACACCCGGTGCACGAGATGCGGCCGGGCGACGCGTTCATCTGCAACGACGCCTATCTGGCCGGCGGCACCCATCTGCCGGATATCTCGGTGCTCACGCCGGTCTTCGTCGACGACCGGGTACGCTTCCTGGTCGGCTGCGTGGGTCACCACGCCGACGTGGGTGGTGTGGTACCCGGTTCCATCACCCCGGACGCGGCCAGCATCTTCGAGGAGGGCGTGCGTATCCCGCCGGTGCGGATAGCGCGCGAGGACCACCTCGACCACAACGTCCTGGACCTCATCGTCTGCAACACGCGTGAGCCCGAGGATCGGGTCCTGGACCTCGAGGTTCAGCTCGCCACCAACCGCAGCGGCGTGGACAAGCTCCGCGAGCTGGTCACACGCGAAGGTCTGGATCAGACGGAGGCGGCCATCGCCGACCTGCTGCGCTATACGCGACGTCGTCTGGCCAGCGGAATACAGGCGCTGCCGGACGGCGACTACCATGGCGCCAGCTATATGGACGACGACGGCACCGGTGGCGACCAGGTGCCAATCCAGACCCACATCCGCATCCGTGGCGAATCCATGCAGCTGGACTTCAGCGGCACTGGCGCACAGTCCCGAGGCGCCTTCAACGTCATGCCCAGCGGTGTGCTGGCCACCGTCGCCTATGCTGTCAAGGCCCTGGTCGACCCGGACCTGCCGCCGAACAGCGGCTTGTTCGACGGCCTCGAGCTGCGGGTACCTGCTGGCAGCATCTTGAATCCCCACTATCCGGCCGCGGTCGGTGCCCGTACCACCACCTGCCAGAAGCTCGCCGGCGCCATCTTCGCCGCCTTCGCCGAGCTGCTGCCGGAGTCGCGCACGATGGCCGGCAGTCACGACGTGCTCGCCGCCATGGTCTTCTCCGGCGCCCATCAACGCCGTGCGGGCACCTATGTCTATCTCGAGACCGTCGGTGGCGGCATCGGTGCCCGTGGTAGCACCGACGGCATGGACGCCGCGCATGTGCACATCACCAATTCGCTGAACATGCCCGCCGAGGCGGTGGAGCTCGAGTACCCCTTACGCGTGGACGAGTACGCCCTGATCCCGGATTCCGGTGGCGCCGGTCGCTATCGCGGCGGGCTCGGCATTGCCCGTCAGGTGCGGATCCTCGAGAACGACACGACCTTTTCCGGGCGTGCCGATGGCTTCAAGACCGCCGGCGCCGGCGTACAAGGCGGTCTACCACCAGGACCGTGCCGTGTGGTGCGCAACCACGGCACCAATCAGGCCCAGATCCTCGACCCCAAGCAACGCCTGCTACGTCTGAGCGCGGGTGAATCGATACGCATGGAAACGCCGGGTGGCGCCGGGCTGGGGGAGCCCGCCATGCGCAGCGCCAAGGCGCTGGCGCTGGATCTGCTCGAGGAGAAGGTCAGTCTGGAACGGGCACTCGCGGACTATGGCGAGACGCTGGTGCACGCGGCACAGGAACACATCGAGTTGCTACGCCACGCTGAGCAACCCTGAGCAGAGCGTGCGCGAAGTCGGTCGTCGATGACGCGGATCGCCGTGTCGACGCCGACGCTCACTCGATATCCGGCGCGTCTATCCGCGGCAACGAGACGCTGAAGGTCGTGCCCTGACCGGGTGTGCTGTCGACCTCCACCGTGCCGCCGTGGCGGTCCACCACCGATTTGACGAAGGCCAGCCCGAGCCCCATACCACCGGCACGCTTACGTCCTTCCTCGAGTCGTTCGAAACGATTGAACAGACGCGGCAGATCCTCGGCCGCGATGCCAGGTCCATCATCGCTCACGCTCACCCGGGCCATGGGTCTTTGGCCCCCACTGCAGGTGACCGCCAGCTCGACCCGGCCACCGTCGTCGCTGTACTTGATTGCATTGGAGATGAGGTTGTTCAGCACTCGTTCGACGAGTTCCGCGTCACCCCGGATCCAGACATCCTCGTCGACGGGCGCCTGCACCAGCTCGATGCCACGCGCGCTGGCGTCGGCCCAGGCGGCGTCGAAGGCATTCAGGGCGACGCTGACCAGGTCGACCTCCTCGTCTCGGACCGTCGCATCGTTCTCGGCCCGCAGCAGCAGCAGGAACTGGTCGACCATATGCAGCGACCGAGCGGTGTAGCCCCGAGCCCGTTCGAACAACGCCGGCAGCTCCTCGAGCCGTCCCGTCTCACCGGCCAGGGCGCTCAGGGCCAGCAACGAGACCAGTGGCGAGCGCAGGTCGTGCGACAGGAAGGAGACCAGCTCGGCGCGCCGGCGCTCGGCCTCCCGCAGACGCGTGACATCGGCGAGATTCACCACCAGCGCGCTTCCCGACGCCGCGTCGTCCACCGGTGAGAACTGCACGCGCAGGTCGGTGCCGTCGCGCCCGACCGCATTTCTCTGCGGTGACGCCGTGCGGCTCAGGGCGGCGACCAGATCCTCGCGCCAGCTGTGCTCGTCTGCCCCCAGAAGCTCGAGCTGCGCGAGCGCCGAGGTGCCCTGTAGCGCGGCCTCGTCACGGGCGGCGAAGAAGTCGGCCGCGCGTCGGTTTGCCAGCATCACCACGCCCAGATGGTTGACCAGCAGGAAACCATCGGCCATCTGCGACAGGCCAGACTGCACCGCCTCTTCCATGCGACGGACCTCCCGCGCTAACGACTGCGCCAGGAAGATCCTCGACTGCATCAGCTCCCACGGTGGCCGGCGGCCATCCGGACGGTTGCTGGACTCTACCCCCCCATGCAACGCCTCGAGCAGCAGATCGGCGACTGCCACCGCCGGCAAGGTCTCGTCCGGATCGGCCAGGCGAGCACGCAGCAGCCAGCCGCCGCCGCGGCACCACAGCTGGTCGCCCTGCCGACACCACCCGTCCGCGACGAGCAGCGCTTGCGGTACTTCCGGGTCGTCGGCACGCGCGCCGTTCGCACGCATCGCGCTGGCGTCCGACGCTGCTGCAGCGACCGGCACCG
>JAGRHX010001280.1 GCA_020444775.1 Gammaproteobacteria bacterium | reverse complement strand
ACAGCGTGCCGGCGGCCTGCTTGAGCGTGAGCACGTCGAGGATGTAGTCGTAGCGCGACGCCGCGTAATCACGCTGCGCGCTGAACAGATCGCGTTGGGCGTTGAGCACGTCGACCGTGGTCCGGGTGCCGACCTCGAAGCCGGCTTCCACCGCACGCGCCGCGGCCTCGTTCGAGCGAACTGCCTGTTCCAGCGCGGCGACCCGGGCGATACCGGCCTTCACGCCGAGGAAGGCATTGCGTACCTGGCGCTGAACGGCCCGTCGTTGCCGCTCCAGCTCGTCCAGCGAGACCTGATAGAGCTCGCGCCGCTCACGCGTCTCGGCCAGTACCCGTCCGCCGGTGAACAGCGGCACGTTCATCTGGAAACCGACCACGCTGGTGTCCGTCTCGTTGGCGCTGCGTTCCGGACCATTGCTGTCACCACGCGTGTGCGAGGCGACCAGATCCAGGGTTGGCAGATTGCCGGCCCACTCGACCCGGCGGATCTCGTTCTTTGCGGTTTCGGTGTCGAGTCGTTGCGAGAGCAGCTGCAGATTCTGGTTCAGGGCGGTGATCGTCCAGGCCTGGATGTCGTCCGGGTTCGGCGTTTCCAGCGGCAGGTCCGGTCCGAGCGTGGCCAATGTCGGCATGTACCGGCCGGTGACCTCGCGCAGCACTTCCAATGCGGTCTCCAGGGCGTTCTGGGCGTCGATCTCACGGGCGGTGGCAAGGTCGTATCCGGCCTGTGCCTCCTCGACGTCTGTAACCGCGATCAATCCGACCTCGAAGCGCTGCTTGCTCTGCTGGAGCTGCTGCCCGAAGGCCTCTCGCTCGGCCTGGGCAAAGGACAGGTTGTCAGCCGCACGCAGCACGCCGAAGTAACGTGTCGCCAGGCGCAGCAGCAGATCCTGGCGGGCGAATGCGAAGTCCGCCTCCGCCCCTTCGACGCGGCTCTTCGCCTGATCGAGCGCTACCCAGCGATCCAGGCGCCAGATCGGTGCGGTCAACTCCACGCCCATGGTATTGCTGTGCCAGCGGGTGAAGGATTTACCAGTCGAGGTGCCGGAATGCACCTTTCGCCGGTTCCACTGCGTGCGCACGCTGGCGCCGACGTCGGGCAACAGATCGGCACGTGCCTGGGGAATGGCCTGTTGAGCCGCGCGGTTGGCGGCGCCGGCCCCGGCGTAGGTGGGATCGTTACCGAGCGCCATCCGCCAGGCCTCGAGCAGGTTCGCCTTGCCGCCATGCGTCTCGTTGAGTCCCTCGGGCACGTCCATCGGGGCCTTGTCGAAGCTGGGCACCCGTGGCGACGCCGGGCCGCTCGAGCCGGCGGCGGTCTGGGTGCTCTCGGCCATCGCCGCGGTCGGGGCCACGGCGGTCTGTGCCAGCGTCGTCCCGGACGGCCAGGCGCAGGCGAGCATCAGCAGGCCGGACGCCAGGGTCAGGCCGGAGCGTCCTTTGCAGGCGACGGTGGCAGCGCCTCGCCATGGTCGCGTCGGGACCACCCGCCGGGACCTGCGAGCCCCCGGGCTCGACGGGTCGAGCGCGCTGCCGCGAACATCGTGTTGGCTGCTTGGGGCTGCATTCATAGACTGAACTCCGAGGGTTTTTCTGCCCCTTTCAGAGGCGCCAGCACCGTCTCGAACAGGCTCTCGGTGCTCCACT
>JAGRHX010000083.1 GCA_020444775.1 Gammaproteobacteria bacterium | reverse complement strand
CAATCTGCACTCAGGGCCAATCGGCACTCAGGGCCAATCGGCACTCAGTGCCAATCGGCACTCAGGTCCAATCGGCACTCAGGGCCAATCGCAGCCTGACTCGGAAGTCGCAATACGGCTCCCACGGGCGGTCCGTTGCGCGAGTCGGGAGGATGTCTGGCCCGACGTCCGGGTCGGCCTGGCGTAGCGTGGACGGACATTGCTCAGGAGCCCGTGGACCCGTGGGCGGAGTGCCCGAACTGTGACGGGGCTCATGGAACCCACGTCGAAAAGTATAGCTGTACTTCGAGAAAAGTCTTCCTGCAAGTATTACCGGGGCGGACACGACCAATACCGGGTATTTTTCCCGTCCGGCACCCCCCCGGCGACTCCTGTGGCGACCTTCATGGCACGCCGTAAGGGAGAATCTGCGATTCCCGCGTGGGTCGCCCTGAACGCGTGGTGCTGCCAATCTCTGGCATCGCCCGGTCTGGCATCCCCCGGTCTGGCATCGCCCGGTCTGGCATCCCCCGGACTGGCATCCCCCGGACTGCGCGGCGCTGCCTTTCTCCAGCTTTACATGGGATTGTGTCCGTGCGATGTCCGCGCCCGGCCCGGGTAGGTCACGGGTCGTTGCTGTCCGCCGAGACGGCGATCGGCAACCACTTGTGCGCGGTTGCTTGCACCATGGAGGTGCGGGTCGGTCCTGATCCGCTATAGGCTGTGCGCGGCCCCGCGCCCGATCGCCACCGAGCCGCCGAGAACGTCATTGAGCACACGAGACCCTATCAGTGGCCGCCAGTGGTTGCTGATCATCCTGGTTCAGATTGTCACCCTTGCATTCGGCATGACCATCACCGCGAGCAACGTGGTGCTGCCGCAGATGCGTGGTGCCCTGTCGGTGACCCAGGATCAGATAGCCATGGTGGTGACGTCTTATCTGGTGGCCGCGGCGGTGGGCACGCCACTGACCGGCTGGCTGGCCGCGCGGCTCGGATGGCGGCGGCTG
This sequence comes from Gammaproteobacteria bacterium, assembly GCA_020444775.1. Next base: position 7,113 of record JAGRHX010000083.1, on the reverse strand, counting down.
ATGATGGGCACGGTGGCGGGCTTCACGCTCTCCTCGGCGCTGTGTGGACTGGCCGGCTCGCTGGAGATGCTGGTTCTGACACGGGTCGCTCAGGGCTTGTTCGGCGCGCCCCTGATGCCGCTCGGCCAAGGCATCCTGCTCGCCAGTTTTCCTCGTCACATGCACCCACGGGTATTGATGCTGTGGGGCGTAGGCGGTGTCATGGGCCCGGTGCTCGGGCCGGTGTTCGGTGGCTTGATCGCGGAATCACTGAGCTGGCGTTGGGCATTCTTCATGATCGTGCCCTTCGGTCTGGTGGGGCTGCTGCTCGCCTGGGTCGCGCTACGCGACCAGGTGCAAGGCAAGGCGCAGCGTCTGGATGGCTTCGGCTTCCTGACCCTGGCGATCGCGGTGGGGATGGCGCAGTTGGTGCTGGATCGCGGGCAGCGGCTGGACTGGTTCGAATCGACCGAGATCGTGCTCGAGAGCGTTACCGGTTTGATTGCCTTCTATCTGTTCGTCACCCACTCGCTGACCAGTCGTGCGCCGTTCCTGAGCCCGGCCTTGTTCGTCGACCGCAATTTCGTTCTCGGTATCGTCCTGGCGATGCTGATGGGGGCGCTGGCCTTTACGCCGGTGGTGCTGTTCCCACCCTTGCTGCAGGACCTGCGGGATTACCCGGAGACCGTCATCGGCTATCTGATGTCGGCGCGTGGCATCGGCAATTTCATGAGCTTCTTCGTGGTCGTGCAGTTCACCCGTTACAGCGCTCGTCTGTGTCTGGCGACCGGTCTGGTGCTGCAGGCGATTGCCGGCTGGGCCATGACCCAGCTGAACATCGACATGAGCAACCTGGACGTGTTCTGGACCAATCTGTTGCACGGCTTCGGCTTCGGGCTGTCCTACACGCCGATGGCGGCGTTGGCCTTCACGACCCTTTCACCGACCCTCATAGTCGAGGGCTCCGCGCTATTCAATCTGATGCGCAATCTCGGCAGCAGCCTGTTCATCTCGGTGTGCGTGCTGGTGCTGGTGCGCAGCACGGCGCAGAGCTATGCGGGACTGGGTGGGGTCGTCTCGCCGTTCAACGAGCTCTTTCATCAAGCCGACGTGGCTGCCTATTGGTCGACCAGTAGCAGCGTGGGGCTGGCCAGCATCGCTCGGGAGATCCAGCGCCAGGCCTCTATGGTCGGCTACCTGAACGCCTTTCACCTGTTCACCCTGGCTGCGTTGTCGGCCATTCCGCTTGCCTATCTGTTTCGAGCAGCGCCACGTGAGGCGAGCTGAGCAGGTCGCCCGCTGTTCTCGGCGGGAACTTCACCTGTCTTGTCCGAGTCGTGACTCGATCTGCAGAATCACGAATCAGCGCGTATGGTTAGGCACGTGTCTTATCCTGTTGGTTGAAGTTTTCGCGGACTCGCTACAGGATCTTGCTCGAATACCCCGGTGGTTGGTGGATCGCCAGCGACGTGCGTGGGGCAGCGGTCGGCAGCGGCGTTCGTGCCCGTTGCCGATGAGGGTAGATGTCAATCCGAGGTCTGGAACGTTCCATGACGAAGCGCAATCAAGCCATGCCGCAGAACCGCGCCGACGTGGTTCGCTTGAAGCGCGAGATTTCCATCACGCAGGCTCAATTCCTGCGTCTGCTGCGTGATGCGGTCGCGCCGGCCGAGGTCAGTGGCCAGGGTCGTACCTATACGGTGGATGATGCGGCGGGAAAGGTCGAGATCCGTCTGCGCAGTGGCTCGCGTGGGGGGGTAGGGTCAGCCGGCGTGGCTACCGGCGCGCTCGAAACCTCGCCTGGACTTATCGTGGAAATCGAGCTCAAGGGCTTCAATCACAGCGATTTCCAGGCATTCATGCAGCGCTTCGAGCGGGTGCTCGGTGGTGCTGCCGAACCCCCAAGCTGATCGCCGGATGCCGAGTGGGGATGCCGCGCCCTGCGCAGTGCCGGCCGAAGTCGACGGCACTGCCAGGCTTGCGCGGGACGGATGCGACAGGAGACCCTGAAGGGGCCGATCCGGCTCTACTTCTTGCCGGCCTGACGCTCGGCCTCCAGCACCTTCTCTATCTCTTCGGCCGCGACCTCTACCTTGATCCCGGCCCGCTCCTGCTGCAGCAGCATGAACGCCCGTGAGTCGCGATGTCCCCAGCCACGCGCCACGGCTTCGGTCATCTCCGCCTGCGCCATGTTCACCAGACGCATCGGCACGCCGACGTCGCGGGCCATCTGCCCGGCAAGTGTGATGTCCTTGAGCGCCAGCTTCAGCGCGAAGTCTGGTGGATCGTAGCTGTTGATGAGGAAGTGATCCTTGAGACTGTCGAAGGTGCGCAGTCGACCGCGCGCGCCCTGTCGGATCGCCTCCCACAGCGCGAGTGGCTCGACGCCAGCCTTGACCCCGGCACAGAAGACCTCGCCAATCGCGCACTGGATGGCATAGCCGGCGCTGTTGTGGACCAGCTTGGCAATCGACCCGGAGCCGATGGGGCCGATGTAGCGGACCTGGTCGCCGATCGCGTCGAGCACCTGGCGGTGAGCCTCGAAGGAGGCTTCGTCGCCGCCGACCCAGATCGCCAGTCGACCGGAGTTGGCGCCCTTGGGTCCGCCGCTCACCGGTGCGTCGAACACCTGCGCGCCGCGTTCGGCGAATCGCGCGTGGACCTCGCGTACCAGGGCGGGCGAGTTGGTGGAGAGATCGAAATACACCGAGCCCTCACGGATCCCGGCGATCAGACCGCTGTTCGGATCCAGCGTGACCGCCTCCATCTCCGGTGGGCCGGGTAGCGAGGTCATGACCACGTCCGCGGCCTCGGCCACCGCCTTCGGCGAGTCGACCCAGACCGCGCCGGCCGCGATGTGCCGATCGGCGAGCTGGCGGGCCAGATCGTGCACCACCAGCTCGTGCCCGGCCTTCTGCAGGTTCGAGGCCATGCCGCCGCCCATGGTTCCCAGTCCGATGAATCCCACCTTCATGTTCGTCTTGTCTCCACACTACGTCGTTGCCAGGTCACCGCTCGCCCGGCGTGGTCGCCTGCAAGCGTCCGACGGGTTCCGTATCCAATACCGCCAGTCCCGTGCTGGCTGTCTGTCAGGCCCGCAGCAGCAGGCTGCGATAGTTGTCGAGGGTCTGTCTGGCCATGCGCCGCAAGGCGTCGTCACTGGCGCTGCTCACCGGATGGTCGATGACCGCGAAACCGTAGCCGGGTGAGCCCAGCACCTTGCTCATCAGCTCGGCGGCGCTGACAAAGCGTGAGGTCATCACGCCCAGTGCCGGTATACCGATCTTCTCCATCGCCACCGCGTCATGCAGACTGCACGACGAGCAGCTGCCTCAGTCACCGATGCCGGTGACCGCGGCCTGCCAGTCCCGGCCCGCCTGCTCGACGATGTGCGCATCGGCGGGCGCGCTGTAGCTGCTCTTGACGGTCGTGACGATGCGTGCGACCCCAAACTCCTCGCGCAGCATTGCCTCCAGATGATGGAAGTAGCCCTTGGTGCCTTCCTTGCCATTGGAGATGAAGCCGACGGTCATGCCGGCCAGGGAGGCAGGTCGTGGGGCGAGACTGAATCCCGCAGGCGTGGTCTCGTGGGTCGGGTCGAGGACGGTGAAGCTCATCGAGGTATGTCTCTATAGCTGGTTGAAGGACGCGGCTCGAAGCTGTGCTGAACGAGATCGCGTGGCCGAGGCCGTGTCGATCATTCGCAGTCGATGCAAACGCCGATCGGTGCGGTGACCGCATGACTCTTGTGGCCGAGCCACGGTGGAATGACCGCGCCGAAGCCACCGGCGGGACCACCTGCCGCGACGATCAGGAAGTCGTCCGGGCTGGCGGCTGCGGCGTATTCGCTGTCGCCGCGGTCGCGGACCACGGCCGACTTGCCGACCTCGGCCCATTCGGCACGACGGATACGTGCCCGTTCGAACAGAAACTGGCGCACGTCGGCCTTGCTCCAGCCGGCGGCGCACAGATGGTCGCGGATCTGCTTGGCGATCACGATCGCATAGTTGCCCGGCCAGATGGAATAGTGACGCATGTTCGCGCGGATCTCCGCGGCGAAGGTCTCGAGCAGCTCTTCGGGCACGGTGGTCCATTCGTTCATCAGCTGGCGTGGCGCGCCCGCGGCCATCACGGTCACGCTGGACACTTCCCTGGGCAGACCGCGATCCTCGCCCAGGCTGGTCCAGCTCGAGTCTTCCTCGTCCTCGGCCAGGCAATAACTGATCTTGCCAGGGTGACCGAGTGTCGAGCGATCGATGCCGCCGGGGCGGATGTCGAGAATGTTGATCATGCAAAGACGCAGGGCGCGACCGATGACCATGCTCGCCCGATCGCTGCTGGCCAGCGCGTTGAATCCGGCGTCCATGCCCAGCTCGCGGCGTATCGGGCCGTTGACGATCAACAGCACCGCGCAGCCGCCGGTGCTGGCCGAGGCGCCGTGCAACAGGAACGGCTCCTGCAGCATCGCCTGGAACGCGCTGACCACGACCGGAAAGTGCATGGGCAGGCAGCCGGCCATGACCGCGTTGATGGCCAGCTTCTCGGCGCTTATCGGTCGCTCCCGTACCGGCTCGATACCAATCAGCTCGTCCGGGCGTAGCAAGGTCCATTCAAGACAGGCCTCGACCGCGCCCGCGGTCGGCGGCACGATGGGCAGGCCGTCGGTCCAGCCGTTGCTGTGATAGAGCTCCTGGACACTGCTCATGTCCTCGAGCTGATAGCTGGTGGAGGCAAGTTGCATGGGCGTCACTCGCTGAGGCTGGATGAGTTGATGGGGGTGCCGGTGCCCGATCCCGACGCGGGCGTCGAGGCCTTCATCTCGAGCAGGGCGTGGACACGCGCCTCGACCTCGGCGGCTTCACCCCGGAAGCCCACCGGAAGCGGATGGCGGGAGAGCTGATAGTCGTACATCGGATCGTAATAATCGGTGAGCAGCGCCTGGATCCAGGCGCTGTGTGGTTCCAGATCGCCGTATCGCTGATGGCGCTCCAGCGCCTGATTCATGAGCTGTCGGATACGCGCATGGTTGTCACCACCGAGGCGACGTCTGATCCGCTCCAGGCTGTCCTGCAGGGCCTTCGACCAGGCCTCGAAGGCATGTGTCTCACCCACCGCATGCCGGTACTCGGCAAGCGCATCGACGACGTACTCGCGCAGCGTGATCTGCACCCGGGTCGACAGCGACGCCTCCAAGACCAGCAGCTCGCCCTGCTTGAAGCGTGCGTGCAGCGTGTCCGGCAGCTTCACCGAACCGACGTTGCGACCCTCGTCCTCGACCACGACCCGTTCCGAGCCCTGAGCACGCAGCTTCAGCAAGGCCACGGCCAGGGCGTTCTCGAAATCGATCTGGCTCGGCTGTGGGGTGGCATGACGTCCGAAGGCGGAGCCCCGATGCCAGGCCAGCCGTTCCAGATCCACGGCCCTCGGCAGGCGTTCGAGCAGACGGGTCTTGCCGACCCCGGTACGTCCGCCGATGAGGATCGGTCGCAGGCAATCGGCGGCTCCTTGCAAGGACTCGATCAGATGAGCACGCAGCGCTTTGTAGCCGCCGTGCACGCGCGGGTACTCGATACCACTGTGCTCGTACAGCCAGCGCTGCGAGACCTGCGAGCGCAGCCCGCCGCGAAAGCAGTACAGGGCGCCTTGCGGATGCTGCCTGGCGAATCTATCCCAGCTGGCGGTACGCGCGTCGCGACGCGCGCCGTGGACCAGCTGGTGGCCGAGCTCGATCGCCGCATCCTGTCCGGATTGCTTGTAGGCGATACCGATCTGGTGCCGTTCCTCGTCGTCGATGAGCGGATGATTGACCGCGCACGGAAACGCGCCGCGCGCGAACTCGACCGGTGCACGTACGTCCAGTAATGGCCGGTCCTGCAGGAACAGCGCGCGGTAATCGCTGATTACCGGCAATTCCATGGCCGTACCCACCCGCTCAATGCACCCTGCCTCTCAATATGCCCATTCTCTCGATGTGCCCGTGCTCTCAGTGTGCCCAGCTGTCAGTGTGAGTGTCTGGGTATGTGGCTGCGCACGTCGTGGTAGCGTGTGGCCAGCTCGATCACGCCGCCGCTGTCGAGCTGACTGACCGTGGCGCGGTAGATCTCCTGCCACGGCGTGTGGTTGTCCAGCTCCGGTGGCTGCCAGGCCGCCCGGCGGCTCGCCAGCTCCGCCTCGTCTATCAGCATGTTCAGCGTACCCGTATTCAGGTCGACCCGGATCATGTCGCCGGTGCGCAACAGCGCCAGACCGCCGCCGGCAGCGGCCTCGGGCGCGGCATTCAGGATCGACGGACTGCCGGAGGTGCCGCTCTGACGCCCGTCACCGATGGTCGGTAGCTCGTCAATGCCGCGCTTGATGAGCGCATCCGGTGGCTGCATGTTGACCACCTCCGCCGAGCCTGGATAACCGAGGGGGCCGACATTGCGGACCACCAGCACGCAGCGCTCGTCGATGTTCAGCGCCGGGTCGTTGATGCGCGCCCGATAGTCCTCGGGGCCATCGAAGACGATGGCACGCACCTCGAAGGCATTCTCGTCGCCCGGCGTGCTCAGGTAGCGATCGCGAAACTTCTGGCTGATCACCGAGATCTTCATGACCGCGGCATCGAAGACGTTGCCTGAAAGCACAACGAACCCGGCGTCCTGCTTGAGCGGCTCCGCATACGGCTTGATGACACGCCGATCGCTGCTGAAGCGACCACGGACGTTCTCGCCGATGGTCTTGCCGTTGACGGTCAAGGCGTGCTCGTGCAGACGTCCGGCCTCGAACAGCTCGGCCATCACCGCCGGCACGCCGCCCGCCTCGTAGTAGGCCTCGCCCAGATACTCACCGGCCGGCTGCATGTTGACCAGCAGCGGCACATTGAGACCGACGTTCTGCCAGGCCGCGATGTCCAGCTCCACGCCAATATGGCGGGCGATGGCGTTGATGTGGATCGGCGCGTTGGTGGACCCACCGATCGCGGAGTTGGTGACGATCGCGTTCTCGAAGGCCTCGCGAGTCATGATCCGGGATGGGGTCAGATCCTCCCAGACCATCTCGACGATGCGTTTGCCGGTCTCGTAGGCCATCGAGGCACGCTGCTTGTGGGGCGCCGGAATCGCCGCGCAGCCCGGCAGCATCATGCCCAGCGCC
>JAGRHX010001279.1 GCA_020444775.1 Gammaproteobacteria bacterium | reverse complement strand
GGCGATGAATCCCGCCGCGCTGAAGCAGAACATCGCCGATCTGAAGCCGCATGGGACGCTGATCGTCGACAGTGATGCGTTCGACGCCAAGGGCCTGAAGCTCGCCGGCTACACGAGCAATCCGCTGGAGGACGACTCGCTGTCCGGCTATCAGCTGATCAAGGTGCCACTGACACGGCTCACCACCGAAGCCGTGGAGGCCACCGAGCTGGGCAAGAAGCTCTCGGAGCGGTGCCGCAACTTCTTCGCCATGGGGCTCACCTACTGGCTCTACGACCGTAGCCTGGAACCGACCCTGCGCTACATCGAGAAGCGTTTCGGACACGATACGGCCGTGGCCCACGCCGACGTGCTGGCGCTGAAGGCCGGTTTCCACTACGGCGAGACCATCGAGGGCAGCGCGCGTCGCTACAGCGTGCCCAAGGCACGCCTCAGACCGGGCCGTTACCGCAATCTCACCGGTAACGAAGCGCTGGCGATGGGTCTGGTGACGGCCGCGGAGCGATCCGGCAAGACGCTGTTCTACTCGACCTACCCGATCACGCCGGCCAGCGACATACTGCACACGCTCAGTGGCTACAAACGCTATGGAGTACGAACCTTCCAGGCAGAGGACGAGATCGCGGCGGTCTGCGCGGCGATAGGCGCGTGCTACGGCGGCAACATGGGCGTCACCGCGTCGGCCGGCCCGGGCATCGCCCTCAAGTCCGAGGGACTGGGTCTGGCGGTGATGATGGAGCTGCCGCTGCTGGTGCTGAACGTGCAACGCGGTGGACCGAGCACCGGTCTGCCGACCAAGCCGGAGCAGACCGATCTGTTGCAGGCCCTGTTTGGACGCAGTGGCGAGGCACCCATGCCGGTGCTGGCCGCCTCCGGACCGACCGACTGCTTCGAGGTGGTGCAGGAGGCCTGGGCGCTCGCGATGCGGCTGATGACGCCGGTGATGGTGCTGTCCGATGCCTTCGTCGCGAATGGCGCGGAGCCCTGGCGCATCCCGGACACGCAGGAGCTGCCCCCCATCGAGGTCAACCACCCACAGGCCAGCGACTTCGAAGGCGCCGGCGCCTTCATGCCATACGCGCGCGACGAGCTGCTCTCCAGACCTTGGGCGCTGCCCGGCACGCCGGGTCTGATGCACCGGCTGGGCGGGCTGGAGAAGCAACACATCAGCGGCGCGGTCAGCTACGACCCGGACAATCATCAGCACATGACGCGCCTGCGCGCGCAGAAGATCGCCAATGCCGCGCAGCTCATCCCCGAGCTGGTGGTGGACGGACCGGCCTCCGGACGGCTGCTGGTGCTGAGCTGGGGCGGCACCTACGGCGCCTGCGCGGAGGCGGTACACAACGCCCGCGAGCTGGGCATCTCGGTCGCGCATGCTCACCTGCGTCACCTGAACCCATTCCCGAGCAACCTGGGCAGCCTGTTGCAGGCCTATGACCGGGTGCTGGTGCCAGAGCTCAACAGCGGTCAGTTACGCATGCTGCTGCGCGCCCAGTTCCTGGTCGATGTAATTGGCCTCAACAAGGTGACCGGGCGCCCGTTCACGGTCGAGGAGATCGATACCCGCATCCGCTCCCTGGCCAGTATCGAGTTCGACGACGATCTGCAGATGGAGGCGAGGGCATGAGCAGCAGCTCGGTGGTGTTCAAGGCAAGCGACTTCGCCAGCGACCAGGAGATCCGCTGGTGTCCGGGTTGCGGCGACTACTCGATCCTCGCGCAGATGAAACGCATGCTGCCGGATCTCGGCATTCCCCCGGAGAAGCTGGTGTTCGTCTCGGGGATCGGCTGCTCCAGCCGCTTCCCCTATTACCTGAACACGTATGGACTACATACCATACACGGGCGCGCGCCTGCGGTGGCGACCGGCCTGAAGCTGACTCGACCGGATCTGAGCGTGTGGGTGATCACCGGTGACGGCGACGGACTGAGCATCGGCGGCAATCACCTGATCCACGCCATACGCCGCAACGTGGACATCAACATCTTGTTGTTCAACAACCAGATCTATGGTCTGACCAAGGGCCAG
>JAGRHX010001278.1 GCA_020444775.1 Gammaproteobacteria bacterium | reverse complement strand
AGGCGCCGCATGCCGGACAGGCCGGCGCGCGTCTCCGCCGCGCTGTTGTAGTTGGTGTTGGTGTTGATGTCGTAGGTGAACGCTTCACCCTTGGCGTCGACGATGAATTCGAACGCCGCGACCTCGATGCCATGACGCGCCAGGAAGGCCTCGTAGCTCGCCACCAGCGGATGCCGGAAATCCTCGATGATCTCAAAGCGCGGCGGCGTAGCCGGTGCGGCGGCGCCATCGGCCTCAGTGGCATCGTCGCTGGTCGGGCAGAACTGGCCATCCAGGCTGCAGACATCGGCCGGGCACAGCTCGAAGCCGTCCGAGGTATCCACCCGCACCGCATACAGCAGCTGCCCCCCGACGAACTCCACCCGGGTGATGAAGGGTTGCGGCGCGCGGATGTAGTCCTGCAGCAGCCAAAGGCCATCAACCGGGGCGTCCTCACGCAGCTCTGGCAAGGCCCGTTGGAGTGACTCGAAGCCCTCGAACAGCCGTACTCCGAGTCCCTTTCCAGCGCGATTGTGCTTGGTGATGAACGGCCGCTCGAAGCCACGCGCGGCCGCCAGCAGGGCCTTTTCACCGTGCACCACGGTGGTGTCCGGCACGCGGATGCCGAATGCCGTCAGCGCCGCGTGCTGGGCCGCCTTGGACAGCTCCAGTCGCAGCGCTTCGGAGCCGTTCACGACGCGCGCCGAATGACGCTCCAACCAGGCCAGCACTGCGCCCGTCAGCTCCGGCGAATAGCGATGACCGCGGGTATGCGAGGACGCGCTCATGCGGCTGTAGAACACCCCGGCCGGTGGCGGATGGTGCAGGTCAACGCAGCCGTCCTGGAGGTTCCAGTCCACCCACGGCAGGCCCTGCGCCGACAACGCCTCGAACAACGGCGCGCTCCATTCCGGGTTCTCGTGGATGACGTGGATCCGGGGTGTGTCATCGACACGATTCAGTCGTCGTGAATGGTCAACGGCCATGCATGCTCTCCGGGCAGCGGGCTCGATACACGCCTGGTGCTTGTCGAGCGCCGGGAAAATCGTCGGGTGGATGGACCGGGTCGGCCAGCCTGGTCGGACGGTCGAGGTGGTCCCGAGTCGGTCGAGTCGGGCGATTCCGGGCAGGGACATCGCCGGATGACAATGCTCCCGGCCTGGACAAGGCTCGCCAAGACGGGTTCGACATACTCATATTCGGGTCGCGCATAATGCCAGCGAGACCAGGATTGCTGCAAAGTCGGCACCGCGCATCAGCTACCCACCTCAACGGACGATCATCATCCACGCCGACCCGCTCAGGTACAGTTGCCGAATGCATCCCACTGTTCAGCACGCCGCCAGATCCGTCGCGAGTGGCGCCACCGGCGCGGCCGACCCGCCATTGCCCCCGGGCCAGCAAAGCCTGTTCGCCGACCAACCTTCGGTCGAGGCGGCCGTGCCCGGCGATGAGCTGCGGGCCCTTGCCGAGCGCCTGCCGCGCGGCCTGCGTCTGGGCACTTCGTCCTGGGCCTTTGCCGGTTGGGCGGGACTGGTCTATCGCGGACCGGTCGAGCAGACGGTGCTGGCCCGCGAGGGGCTACGTGCCTATGCCAACCATCCGCTGTTCGCCACGGTGAGCATCGACCGTAGCTACTACCAACCGCTCGACCCGTCTGTCTACAGGGGCTACGCCGAATCGGTGCCCGCGCATTTCAGGTTCATGGTCAAGGCACACGCCGACCTGACCACGCCGTGGCTGCGCAAGGCCGGCACCCGACAACCCAATCGACGTCTGCTCGACCTGGAGCACGCGATGCGCTTCGTGGTGGAACCAGCTCTGGAGGGGCTGGGCGCCGGCCCGAGCGGGCACCTGGGTGTGCTGTTGTTCCAGTTTCCGCCCCTGAGTGGCCCGATCCTCAGCCAACCTCAGCGATTTCGTGACCGCGTGGAGACCTTTCTCGCCGGCTTGCCGGTCGGTCCGCCCTACGCGGTGGAGATCCGTAACCGTGAGCTCGCAGAACCAGATTGGTACACGATGCTCGGGCGGCACGGCGTGATGCCCTGTGTAAGCGTGCATCCGATGATGCCGGACCTCATCGACCAGGCCCGCCGGGTGCTGACCGGCGATAGCACGCTGCCGGTCGCCGTGCGCTGGAACCTGACGCCCGGCTTCGACTATGAGTCCGC
>JAGRHX010001277.1 GCA_020444775.1 Gammaproteobacteria bacterium | reverse complement strand
AGCTCGACCAGGCGCGCGCCGCCGCACGCCGCCTCGACGGCGAGCACCGCATGGCGATGGCCGAGCGCGAGGAATCGCTCGCGCGGCTGGAGGATGCCCGCGCCGAGCGCGCTCGGCTCACCGTGCTGGATCGCGAGATCGAGGGCCTCGCGCACCGGCGGGCCGAGTTGCTCGGGCGCATCGAGCAGCAGAAGCTCGATCTCGCCGACCGCGTGATCCGCAGCCCCGGGGCGGTGGTGGTGGATCGCCTGTTCGTCGAGGCCGGCGAGTTCGTGAGCCCCGGTCAGCGCATCGCGCTGGTGCACGACCCCGAGCAGGTCTGGGTCGAGGCGAACATCAAGGAGACGCAGATCCGGCGGCTGCGCCTCGGGCTGCAGGTCGAGGTGACGGTCGACGCCTTCCCCGACGAGGCGTTCGTCGGGCGCGTCGACAACATCGGCAGCTCCACCACCGGCAGCTTCGCGCTGCTGCCGACGCCGAACCCGAGCGGAAACTTCACCAAGATCACGCCGCGCCTTCCGGTGCGCATTGCGGTCGAGCAGCGCGAGCAGCGACTGCGCCCGGGGATGATGGTCGAGGTGCGCATCGACGTCGGCGATGGCTGAGGCAGCCCCGGTCTCGGGGCTGCGGCGGATGCTGGTCACCGCCACCGGCATGCTCGCGTCGTTCACCATGGTGCTCACCGGCACCATCGTGAACGTCGCCTCCCCGGACGTCATGGGCGCCTTCGGCGTCGGCCTCGACAAGGCCCAGTTCCTCGCCACCGCCTACATCGCGACGATGACCGCGAGCCAGCTCCTCAACGCCTGGTTCGTCGGCACCTTCGGCCAGCGGTCGGCCTTCGTGATCGTGCTGGTGGTGTTCGTCCTCGGCTCGGTGATCTGCGCCACCAGCCCCGACATCGACGTGGTCATTCTCGGCCGCGTGATGCAGGGCTTCGCCGCCGGCGTGGTGCAACCGCTGGTGATGGTGGTGATCTTCCAGGTCTTCCCCAAGGAGGAGCGCGGGCTCGCGATGGGGATCTACTCGATGGGCCTGGTGCTCGCGCTCGGGCTCGGCCCGGTGGTCGGGGGAATCACCGTCGACCTCCTCGGCTGGCGCTACATCTTCATGGTGCCGATCCCCCTGGTGACCCTCGCCTTCGCGCTCGGGGTGGTGTTCATCCCCGCCGGACGCCGCGAGGGCGCGCGGCGCGCATTCGACTGGGTCGGCTACGGGCTGCTCTGCGTCGGACTCTTCTGCCTGATGTCGGCGATCGCGAACGGCCAGCGCGAGGGCTGGGCGTCGGACCGCATCGTGGCGCAGTTCGCGATCGGTGCGGCAGCGAGCATCGGCTTCGTGCGCTCGCAGCTGCGTGCGAGCGCCGCGCTGCTGGACCTCACGCTGTTCGTGAACCCGCGCTTCGCCGCCGCCGCGCTCGTCACCTTCGTGTTCGGCATCGGCAATTTCGCGATGAACTACCTGGTGCCGGTCTACGGCCAGCTCGTGCAGGGCTACACGCCGACGGTGGCCGGGTTCCTGCTCCTTCCCGCCGCGCTCGCCGCGCTCACCGTGTTCCCGATCATCGGCCGGCTGTCGGACCGGACCGCGCCACAGGTACCGGTGATGGGCGGCCTGGTGTTGTTCGCACTCGGCGCCGCGTTGCTCTCGACCACGGATGTGAACACGACGTTCTGGACCATGGCCTGGTTCGCGGTGATCTCGCGCTTCGGGATGGGGTTCATCACCCCGCCGCTGGTGGCCTCGGCGTTGCGTGCGCTGCCCCCGGAGCAGCTCAACCACGGCTCGGGAACCATCAACTTCTGTCGCCAGCTCGGCGGCGCATTCGGCATCAATTCGCTGGTCGCGTTCATCGAGCGGCGCACCGAGTTCCATGCCGAGGCCTTCGGTGCCACGCAGCGACCGGACAACGCGACCACCGTGGAGCTGGTGGAGAGGACGCGTTCGTTGATCGCCGAGAGCGGTCTACCGGACGCGGTCAGTCAGCTGCTGGCGCTCCACCATCTGCGCGACATGGTCGGCGCCCAGGCCGACACGCGTGCCTTTCAGGACGGGTTCTACATGATCGCAGCGGTGTTCTTCATCGCCATGTTCCCGGCCTGGTGGATGGGGCGGCAGCACCAGCGTCACTGAGGTCATGGCCTGATGCCGTGCCGGCGGTGTTACGGGCGAAAGGTCAGCAGGCCCTGGTTCAGCAGGCCCTGGTATCGTTGAGGCTGCCATCTCTGGGCAGAGGTCCCGTTGTTCGGCACCATTGAGCTCCCAGCCAGGAGGACCCGAGTCGATGACCAGCCACGAGGCCACGCCCGAATCTCGTCCCGCGCCGCCGCGCGCCGATGAGCAGCTCGAGCTCGAGCGGCTCGCACCGTATCTGCGCGAGCATCTGCCCAGGACCGGGGAGCGTCTCGAGGTTCTGCAGTTTCCGGGCGGTAAGGCCAACCTCACCTATCTGCTGAAGTACGAGAACGTCGAGTACGTGCTGCGCAGGCCACCGCTCGGCCCGGTCGCGCCCGGGGCCCACGACATGGGGCGGGAGTACCGGGTACTGTCGCGGCTCAGCAAGCATTTCCCGCTGGCGCCGGACTGTTATCTGTACTGCGAGGACGAGAGCATCATCGGCGCGCCGTTCCAGGTCATGGAACGGCGCCACGGTCAGGTGATCTTCACCACCCTGCCACCGGTGCTGCAGCAGGACATGGCCTTGCGGCGGGCGGTCGGCGACATGCTCGTCGACGTCCTGGCCCGGTTGCATCGAGTCGATAGGGTCGCGGCAGGTCTTGCGGATCTGGGGCGACCGGAGGGCTTCGTCGGCCGCCAGCTCGACGGCTGGGCCAAGCGTTGGCAGGCCGCCGCGCATGAGCCGGTGCCCGCCATAGAGCGGCTGATGAGCTGGCTGCAGCGTGGTCTGCCGAGCAGCGACGCGGTCAGCCTGCTGCACAACGACTACAAGCTCGACAACGTCATCGTCGGTGTCGACGATCCGAGCCGGGCGGTGGCGGTGCTCGATTGGGACATGTGCACCAGTGGCGACCCGCTGATGGACCTCGGCTATCTGCTCAATCAGTGGGTGGAGCCGGAGGACGATCCGGCCTGGATAAGTGCCTCGTTGATGCCGACCGGTGAGGGCGGATTCGGCAGCCGCGAGGACGCGGTGCAACGCTATGCGCAGGCCACCGGCTTGAACGTCGATCAGATCGACTGGTATCACGCCTTCGCAGCCTTCAAGTTCGCGGTGGTCATGCAGCAGATCTACATCCGCTATCACCGTGGCCAGACCCAGGACGAGCGCTTTGCCGGGTATGGACAGCGGGCCCGTGACTACATCGACAAGGGCTGCGTGATCGCCGGGCTGGCGCGTGACTGACCCGGCCCCACACGCACCGGTCGTCACTTCACCCGACCTCTACAGGCGAAGCCGAGAGCACGAATGTCCGAGCTGAGTGCACATTTCGATAGTCTGTTCCGACTCGACGGCAAGGTGGCCGTGGTCACCGGCGGATCGCGTGGTATCGGCAAGGCGGCCTGCATCGCCCTGGCCGCGGCCGGCGCCGCGGTCATGGTGAGCAGCCGCAAGCTGGAGCCGTGCGAGGCCGTGGCCGAGCAGATCAGGCAAATGGGCGGCGATGCCCAGGCGTATGCCTGCAATATCTCCGATCCGGCGCAGATCGAGGCCCTGGTCGCCGCCACCGAAAGCCGGCTCGGGCCTGTAGACGTGCTGGTCGCGAACGCGGCGGTGAATCCCCACTACGGGCCGTTGCTGGACATCGGCGAGAGCGCCTTCGACAAGATCATCGACGCGAACCTCAAAGGTGCTTTGCATCTGTCGCGCCGGGTGATTCCCGACATGGCGAACCGCGGCTCGGGTAGCGTCATCTTCACCTCGAGCATCGGCGGTCTGCTCGGCAGTCGCACCATCGGCGCCTACAACATATCCAAGGCGGCCTTGATGCAGCTCGCGCGCAATCTCGCCCTGGAGTGGGGCGAACGGGGCGTGCGCGTCAACACCATCGCTCCGGGATTGGTGCGCACCGACTTTGCCAGGGCGCTCTATGAGAACCCCGACAAGTATCAGCGCGCGGTCCAGACCTATCCGATCGGGCGGCTGGGCGAGCCGGACGATATCGCCGGTGCCTTCGTCTTTCTGGCCGCCGAGGCGGGGCGATTCGTGACCGGTCAGACCCTGGTCGTCGACGGCGGCACCACCATCTACAGCGTGGAATGATCACGCCACGGCCGTTCGCTGGCCGGGTTGCGGCCGTGATTTGGATCAACGGCGAATCCGGGGGGCGCGCGTAGGCTGACGGGCACGATCCATATGCAGGCGGCCACATGAGTCGGGACAGATGAGTAGGGTATTGGTCACCGGCGCTTTCGGGCAGATCGGTAGCGAGCTGTCGCTGGCACTGGCCGAACGTCATGGCGGCGATGCGCTGCTGTTGTGTGGCAGGCGCTTGCCGCGGGCCACACACGCCTGCGCGGACCTGCCGGCCTGCCAGCTCGACGTCACCGATCGTGAGGCGCTGCGAGCGCTGGTGACATCACACCGCACCGAGGTCGTCTATCACCTGGCCGCACGGCTGTCGGCGATCGGTGAGCAGTCCCCCGAGCAGACCTGGACGGTCAACATCGATGGCCTGCGCAACGTGCTGTCGGTGGCGCTGGAGTGCGGGGTCCGGCAGGTGTTCTGGCCGAGCTCGATCGCGGTGTTCGGGCCGGACACGCCGAGGACCGACGTGCCCCAGGACACGGTGATGCGGCCGACCACCATGTACGGGGTGACCAAGGTGGCCGGCGAGCTGCTGGCCGATTACTACCACGGCCGGCACGGCCTGGACGTTCGTGGGGTGCGCTATCCCGGGGTCATCTCGAGCGCGGCCCCGCCGGGTGGTGGCACGACCGACTATGCGGTGGAGATGTTTCACGCGGCGCTATCGGAGCAGCCGTACAGCTGCTTCGTGCGCGAAGACACCGTGTTGCCGATGATCTACATGCCTGACTGTATTCGCGCGGCTCTCGAGCTCATGGCGGCCGACCCGGCAAGGTTGCGGCACAGGAACGCCTTCAATCTGGCCGCGATGAGCTTCTCGGCCGGCGAGCTGGCCGCCGAGATCCGCCGCCACGTGCCCGGATTCGTCTGTCGTTTCGAGCCCGACCAACGGCAGCGGATTGCCGACAGCTGGCCACGTAGCATCGATGATCGAGACGCGCGGCGCGAGTGGGGCTGGCAGCCTCGCTTCGGCCTGGCGGAGATGGTCCGTTCGATGCTGGATGCGCTGCGCGCCCGGCGCAACCAGACAGGCTCTGCGGCGCGGTCGTGAGTCACGCTTGCACTGGGGCCAGCGTGAATACACCCGGTACAACGACGGGAAGGGCAGACCATGAGCCGTGGGATCTTGCAGGAACGACTGCGCCAGTCATTGGAGGCCTCGAAGCGGGCCCACACGCACAAGCTGCTTCGTTACATCGATTCACCGATGGGGCCCGTGGCCCGTATCGATGGTCTGGGCGAGGTGGTGGTGTTGTGTTCGAACAATTATCTGGGGCTGGCTGATCACCCCAAGGTGGTCGAGGCCGCGCAGCAGGGACTGCGTCGCTACGGCGCGGGCACCGCGAGCGTACGCTTCATCTGCGGCACCCTGACCTGTCATCGCGAGCTGGAAGAACGGCTGGCCGCGTTCTTCGGCGCACCAGCGGCGCTGACCTACACCAGCTGCTGGAACGCGAACGAAGGCCTGCTCCCGGCGCTTGCCGGTGAAGGCGACGCGATCATTTCCGACGAGACCAACCACGCCAGCATCATCGACGCCACGCGGCTGTCGCGTGCGCATCGCCGCGTCTATGCCCATGCCAGCATTCCCGCCCTGCTCGAACGTCTCGGCGAGGTGGAGGATGCACCGCTCAAGGTCGTGGTCAGCGACGGCGTCTTCAGCATGGAGGGTGATATCGCGCCGCTACCGGAGCTGGCCCGGGTCTGCCGGGAGGCCGACGCGGTGCTGGTGATCGACGATTCGCACGGCACCGGCGTGCTCGGTGCCAGCGGTCGCGGCGTGCACGAGCATTTCCAGCTGAGCTGTGGCGCGGACGGCGACGTTCAGATCATCACCAGCACGCTGGGCAAGGCTCTGGGTGGTGGCAACGGGGGATTCGTGCTCGGCTCGGCGGAGCTGGTCGACCATCTGATACAGAGCAGTCGTCCACATCTGTTCTCGAACGCATTGGCGCCGAGCACCGCCTGCGCAGCCATCGGTGCCATAGAGGTCTTGGACGCCGAACCCGAGCGGATTGCGCACCTGCGTCGCAACGTCGCTCGGATGCGCGAGGGCTTGATGGCGCTGGGATACGATGTGGTCGATTCTCCGAGCGCGATCATCCCGATCATCGTCGGTGATACGGCACGCGCGCTGCGTTTGTCGCAGCTGTTGCTGGAGCGCGGCATCTTCGTGGTGGGATTCGGCCATCCGGTGGTGCCCGAAGGTCGTGCCCGGCTGCGCGTGCAGATGTCCGCCGCGCACGAGGATACGCACATCGATCGAGCGCTGGATGCGTTCGACGCGTTGCGCGCGCTGGACTGAACCCGGCAGGCGCGCCCCGGCTTCTCTGCCGATCACGATTGCCGTAGCATCGCTTCGAAAGCGTCGCGCGTGTCCCGGGTCGCTTACGAATCGCCGTACACCTTTCACCATACACCTAGCGCTGGAGAGGAGCCCGATGTTGCGGATCAAAGAGATAACCGACGGTCTGTTGTTTCCCGAAGGACCGATCGCGATGCCCGACGGTAGCGTGCTGGTGGTGGAGATCGCGCGCGGCACCTTGACACGCGTGCTGCCGGATGGTCGCAAGGAGGTGGTCGCCGAGACCGGCGGTGGGCCGAACGGTGCCGCAATCGGCCCCGATGGCGCGTGCTACATCTGCAACAACGGCGGTTTCAAGTGGCAGATCGAAGCGGATGGCAAACGCCGATCCATCGCGGCAGCCGACGACTATGTGTCGGGTCGAATTGAGCGGGTCGATCTGAACACCGGCAAGGTCGACGTGCTCTACGACCGATGCGACGGGCATCTGCTCAAGGGACCGAACGATATCGTCTTCGATCGGCAGGGCAACATGTGGTTCACCGATCTGGGCAAGGTCCGCGAGCGGGACCGCGACTGGGGCGGTGTGTACTGGGCCCGGCCCGACGGCTCGGAGATCAAGGAGGTCATCCATCCGTTCCTGACCGCGAACGGTATCGGTCTGTCGCCGGATGAGAAGACCCTGTACGTGGCCGAGACCGAGACCGCGCGGCTGTGGGCCTACCCCATCGTAGGCCCCGGTGAGGTCCTCAAGCAGTCCTTTCCACCGATGCTCAACGGTGGACGGCTGGTCTGCGCGGAGAACGGCTGGCGCCGGTTCGACAGTCTGGCCGTGGAGGCCTATGGCAACGTCTGTGTGGCCACCTTGTGCACCGGTGGTATCAGCGTGGCCGATCCGAACGGCGGCCTGGTCGAGTTCGTGCCGCTCGATGACCCCTACACCACCAACATCTGCTTCGGCGGGCCGGACCTGAAGACCGCGTATATCACCCTGTCCTGGACCGGCAAGCTGGTCGCGGTGGACTGGCCGCGGGCCGGATTGCCGCTGAACTTCCTGAATACCTGACGGACGTCGGCCGAGCTGTTCAAGGGTTCGGGCTGGTGGGGTTCGGGC
>JAGRHX010001276.1 GCA_020444775.1 Gammaproteobacteria bacterium | reverse complement strand
AGTCCGGGTCGTAGTAGTCCTCGTGTTCGCCGCCAATGTGGACGACGCGACCATCTGGAAGGACTGTCTCGCTCTTGCCGAATCTGTCGAACGTCCACATCGGGCCTGCGTCGAAAGACGACGGCCCCGAATAGATTTCATTTGCGTGGTGTGCGTCCCAGCGAGTACGCACAAGCCAGCTCCAAAGAGGGTTGTCCAGCCGACATGGATTGGAGGAGCCTCGCCGGGCCGCTCGCCATGCAGAGAACTCTGACGCACACAGCATAGGTGCTGGTTCTTGCTTTCTGAGCTGGTCCGCTTCCTCCTCGGCTCGTTCCCGCTCCCATTCGTTCTCAGAGTTGTGATCGTCGACTGTCATGTTCAGATGAGCGGGATGGGTCGCACGATGCTGCGCCTGCTAGCTGATGTTTGCGGGCCTGACGCCGTGCTAACTTGCGCTTGCCGGCGGCGAGGATTGACGGCAGCCAATTCACGTCGCGGGCAAGCGTCGGGTCGAGCACTTTGTGTACGTCACGCATGGGCTTGTGCTTATGGGGTGAGGTCCCCTGTAGCGGAACCACCGTGTGAGCGATTGCACGTCAACCACCAGCTCAAGGCAAGGGTAGATTGGGAAGTCGCCGGCCTCGCCATTGAGGATCGGCGGATAGAAGGAGTTCTCCGCGAAGCGGACCGACTCACTTTCGCTGAGGTGGATGACGCTGACGCTATCGTTTGCCATTTCAGGAAGTCCTCCCTCGTTGCCGGGCGCGACGACTCGACGAATCAAGAAACACGAGAGGTATCGTGGCCATGACTGCTGAGAGTCAGCGGATCGCTCGATTGCTGGATGCGCACAACACGCGGCTACGCGCGCTGCTGGACGCCGACACCGACACGCTACGAGAAGTGGTTGACGAGGACATGATATACATCTCCTCGACCGGTTCAATGAGCACGCGCGGCGATGTGCTCGAGGCGTTCGCGCGAGGTCGCATGCGCATCGATCGGATGGAGGCAGGCCCGCCGGATATCCGTCTTTACGGTGAGGTCGGCATCGTCATCTATGACGCGGATGTGATCATGATCCATGGTGACACACGCGTCGAAGGCGCCACCCGCTCGACCACGATCTACTACGAACGTGACGGTCGCTGGCAGATGGTCTCGCAGCACCAGTCCAGGATCGAGTGAAGCCGCACCAGCGCCATGGCATGGCCGGCTGAGGTGCGTGCATGAGCGCGTCCCATGTCTGCAAGTATGTCTGTGCACGGCCGCTGGTAGCGAATGCAAACGAGAATCGGCAGTGGCTGGCCAGGAACCCGCCAGTCCGCTGGCAGATGCCTGGGCGCAAGGTCCAGGGGCACCGGGTCTCAGGCGTGGGTGAACACAATAGGGGGATCGAATGGGCAGCAGATTGGCCGGCAAGGTCGCATTGATCAGCGGTGGCGCGCGTGGGATGGGCGCGGTGGAGGGGCGCTTGTTCGCCGAGGAGGGCGCTCGCGTGGTGCTCGGCGATGTACTGGACGACGAAGGGCATGCGCTCGCCGCGCAGATACAGGCCGCGGGTGGCCAGGCGCTGTACGTGCACCTGGACGTGACCAGCGAGGCCGACTGGCAGTGCGCGGTCGATACCGCCGTGCAGCGCTTTGGTAGGCTCGACGTGCTTGTCAACAATGCCGGCGTCAGCGGTGTCGGCCGCATCGAGGATGTCTCGCTCGAGGAGTGGCATCGGGTGATGGAGATCAACTCCACCGGTGTGTTCCTCGGCACGCGCGCGGCCATTCCCGCGCTTCGGGCGGCCGGTGGGGGCTCCATCGTCAACATATCCTCGCAGCTCGGCCTGGTCGGCACCGACAACAGCAGCCCCCAGTACCAGGCCTCCAAGGGCTCGGTGCGACTGTTGACCAAGACCACGGCGATCCAGTATGCCGAGGAAGGTATCCGCGCCAACTCCGTCCATCCGGGGCCGATCGAGACACCAATGACCGCCGCCCGGCGTGGCGATCCGAGCACCGTGCGGCTCATCACCTCGAGGATCCCGCTCGGTCGCTACGGCAAGCCGGAGGAAGTCGCCTATGGCGTGCTCTACCTGGCATCGGACGAGGCGGCGTTCGTCACCGGCAGCGAGCTGGTCATCGACGGCGGGTGGACGGCCCAGTAGGCGCGTTGTCGAGATCCACGCACGGCGGCGTCGCCCGGTGCCCGCCGGGTTGATGTCGGTGTCGACCAGGCGCAACCGCGAGGGCGCTCTGGATGGCTCGACGGTGACGACGGTGCACGTGCATCTGAGCAGCGTCGAGGTTGTCGATGGACAACCGACACCCGGCCATGGCTTTGCCCATAGCTGGGCGCGGATGGGCGATCCGTGGTGTCGCATCAGCCGTCGGCAGGTTCTCGCTCTGGAGGTGATGGGCAATCCAGCCGAAGCGGTTCCCGGCGGCATGCAACGTCAATGGATGCCGCCGGCCTTGGACGGAGAGCGTTTCGTCACGCGCTACTCGAGCACCTGCCCGGTCTCGAATGAGTAGGGAATCGATACCAGGCGCTTGTCGCCCAGATGCATCCAGTACGGCTGGTCATCGTTCACCCAGTCGGCGACATACTCGCAACCGGCCATCGATCAGATGGTCCAGAGTGCTCCAGGTCTCCTGCAACCCAGGGCCAAGCCAGCCCTTGGGTCGCGCGCCCGTGTTGCGCTGATCCGGGTCTACCAGCCGGGCGGTGCCGACCGCGCGCCGGGGAAGCGAGATCGTATCCTCGATGGCCGTAGACCCTGCCATGGCGCGCTCAGACGAAGGCGACGTCGTCGTTATCCAGCCCGAGAAAGATGCGGCCGCAGGTGATGTAGTTGGTACCGCGTGCCTGCGTCTGCTGCGAGGCCGTCATCGCATCTCGCATACGCCGCTCGAATGGATTGCTGGGGAAGATCGCGTGCTGACCGGCGGCTCGATAACAGTCGGTCACGATCTCGAAGCAATGGTTGATGACATAGGTGGTTGCGAGCTTGACCCTCGCCTTCTGCTCGGTCGTGATCTCGCCAGCTGTTTCGACCTCGGCGTAGAGATCGGTTGCGGTCTTCAGCAGATAGGCTCGACCGGCGGCATGACGTGCCTCGAGCTGAGCGAGCTGGGTCTGGAATACCGGGCTGTCGCGCATGGACATGGAGGCGGCACGCGGTGTCTTGACCATGGCCAGCTTCGTGAGCTCATCGATCATGCTTCGGGCTATCCCGACCATCAGTGCCGAGAATCCAACGCCATAGACCAGCGTGGTGGGGAAACGGTAGAGCGTGGCCGGCACAACCAGCTCATCGGGGTTGTCGCGGTCCACGGTATCCTCCTCCGGCACGAAGAGATCCGTGACCGAGAATGTATCGCTACCGGTTCCACGCAGACCGACCGTGTGCCAGACGTCGTCGACCTTCGCCATGGCGCGCGCGAACAACGCGGTGCGATCAAGCGGACGACCGTCGGGTCGCAGCGGCCGTGAGCCATCGGCTTCGTAAACGAAGCTATGGCCGCCGAGCAATGTTGCGTGCCGGCTGCCACTAGCAAAGGTCCAGGTGCCGGTGACTCGGTAGCCGCCCTCGACCTTCACGGCACGGCCTTGGATGCCGGCTCCCCAGGCGAGCACCGCATCCTTCGCGCCGAACCAACGTCGAGCCGACTCGGGCGACAGATAGGCGGCCGCCATCGAGCAGCCTGCGCCCTGGCTCATGACCCAGGCAGTGCTGGCATCGGCCGCGGCGATGATCTCGAGCACCTGGGCATGGGTTGCGAGGTCGATCTCGTCACCACCGACCGAGCGGGGCAGTGCGAGGCGAAACAAGCGAGCGTCGTGCAAGGCGGCGAGAACGTCGGCTGGCAGCTCGCGCGCTTGCTCGATGCGAGGCGCCGCATCCTTGAGCAGTGAAACGACACTTCTTGCCCGCGCGATGGGATCGGCGGGCTTGCTTTCGGTGCGGTTCATCTGTTGCATGGTCGCCTCGTCCTGTTCAATCCGCGCAGCATCGTGATGGAGCGCATTCGCGCGGACTTCATTCTGACACAGCGGCATGGCAGTCGCGTGCCATCGCCAACGGGGCGAGCACACCGTGCCCACTACCAATCGCTCAGGGCGGCGCAACGTGAAGCGCATGCGTTCAGCGGGCTCGATGGCTTGCTCAGCAAGCCCCGCTACGGCG
>JAGRHX010001275.1 GCA_020444775.1 Gammaproteobacteria bacterium | reverse complement strand
GCCGGTGCAGAAGCCGCATCCGCCGATTTTCGTCGGCGGTGACGCGCCGCGCACCTTCGAGCGGGTGTTTCGCTACGGTGACGGCTGGATCCCGAGCCTGGCCGAACGTGACGGTCTGCCTCTGGCGGAGAAGCTCGCACGCATCGAAGCCCTGGCCACGCAGGCGCGCGAGCTGGGCAGGTCGCCGATACCGATCACGACCTTTGCGACGCCACGCGATCCGGACGTGATCGCGCGCCTGGGTGAAGCAGGGGTGACCCGCTGTATCTTCGGTCTCAAGGCGCAGGCCGAGGCCGAGGTCATGCCCCGTCTGGACCGGCTCGCCGCGCTCATCGAGCGCTGCCGCTGATTCAACCCGCGGAGGTACCGACAATGAAGATTGGCGTGCTGACCAGTGGCGGCGACGCGCCGGGCATGAACGCCGCGGTACGTTCGGTGGTACGCGGGGCGCATCATCATCGTTTCCAGGTGGTCGGCATCCGCGACGGCTACAACGGCATCTTTGCCCGTGCCTTCGACGAGCTGGGCGCGCATTCGGTGTCGAATGTCCTGCAACGTGGTGGCACCTTTCTCGGCACCGGACGCTGCGCACGCTTCCTGGAGAAATCCGGGCGCGCCGAGGCCGCGAGCATCCTTCGCAGCCATGGCATCGAGGCCCTGGTCGTGGTCGGCGGCAACGGATCGTATCAGGGCGCGGAACGCTTGCAGGCCGAGACCGGGATCCGTGTGGTCGGTATTCCGGGCTCGATCGACAACGATGTCGGCGGCACCGACTATTCGATTGGATTCGACACCGCCATCAACACCGCGATGGAGAGCATCGACCGGATCCGTGACACGGCCTTCTCGCTGGCACGGATGTTCTTCGTCGAGGTGATGGGTCGCAACAGCGGCCAGATAGCGGGCGCGGTGGCGATCGCCAGCGGCGCCGAGGCGGTGGTCGTGCCCGAGCAGACGCTGGACGTCGGCGCCCTGGCCCGTCTGATCGACGCGGGCTTCGACGCGGGCAAGGACGCCGGCATCATCGTCGTCGCCGAGGGCGCAAGTCCGGGCGGCGCCGCGGGTCTGGCCGAGCAGGTCAAGCAGCGCACCCGACACACGCTGGACGAGCGTGTGGTGGTGCTCAGCTACACCCAACGCGGCGGCGCGCCAAGCGCCGCCGACCGGCTGCTCGCATCACGACTTGGTGTCGCAGCGATACAAGCACTGTTGGCCGGCCAGGACCCGTGCGTGGTCGGGGTGCGTGGCGGCAAGGTGGTACCGACACCGATTGCCGACGCGATGCAGGATGCGCCGCGCTTCGACAGCACGATCGCCGCCCTGGCCCTGATGCTGGCCGGTATACAGCATTCCTGAGAACGCCCGGCAGGCCGGCGCATCGCGCCCGCCCCGTGCCCCTGGCACGGCCGCTCAGCTGCGCGGCCGATAGACCCGGATCGGTCGGTATTCCCTGTAAACCGGGCTCTGTTCGTCCCACGGCACACCGACCGTGACGCCGCCATCGACCACCATCGCCTGACCGGTGACGAAGCCGGAACGCTCGCTTGCCAGCCACAGCGCCAGCTCGGCGATGTCCGACGGACGCCCCACCCTGGGTATGGGCTGGCGATTCTTGTAGCCCGCCACCCGCTCCTCGATCAGCGTGTCGGGCTTGCCGACGGTGTTCGCCGACAGCGGCGTTGCGATGTAGCCGGGGCAGATGCAGTTGACCCGCACGCTGTGCGGCGCGAGCTCCATGGCCACCGTCTTGGTCATATGTATCACGGCAGCCTTGGCCACCGAATAGACCAGCGGGCCGCGCCCGGCGGTGACCCCTGCGATGCTACCGGTGTTGATGATGCTGCCCGAGCCCTGGGCCTTCATCACCGGGATGGCGTGCTTGATACCGAGGAACACCCCGCGCACCAGCACGTTCATGGTCATGTCGAACTCCTCGACCGGCACATCCTCCAGCGGCCCCAGCACGCCACCGAAGCCGGCGTTGTTGAAGATGCAATCGAGCCGCCCCCAGGCGCCGACCGCGGCGTCTATGGCCGCCTTCACATCGGCCTCCTGACTGACCTCGGTGCGCACGAAGCGCGCCGCTTCACCCAGCGAGGCGGCGAGCTGCTCACCGCGCTCACGCTGCATGTCGGCGATGATCACACGCGCGCCGTGCTCGGCGAACAACCGCACGGTCGCCTCACCGATACCGCTCGCCCCGCCCGTCACCACCGCCACCCGACCATCGAGATCGCTCATCCTGCCTACCCCCAATCCTGCTTCCCGATCTTGCGTTTCCGGACCCGGCGTCCGCCTGTCTTCGGCATAAGCGTGGCGCGCTCGGGTTCGACCCCACGCCGCGCGCACGACTGCCCGGACATTGTGACAGATTGTGAACGCGGCCACGCAAACCGCACATGACGCCGATTAAGATGCTTTCGTGTCAGGCCGAGACCGGTTCAGAGCGCCGCCCGGGGATCCGGCGGTGAGCCGTCCACCGAACAGGGAACCAGCACGCCATGATCAGAGCACGCCTTTCCAGCCTGTTCTCGCTAGCGGTCTTCTCGCTGCTCGCGGGTGTGATCTGGCACACCGAGATGGCGCTGCGTTTCGGCTGGCAGGGATCAGCCTGGATCGGCAGTCTGCACTACTCGGTACCGCTCATGAGCGCGCTGTTCGCCATATGGACCTACGGTTTCACGCCGCTCTCTGCAGGTCATGGTCAGCGGCTGAAGCGCGCCTTGCTGGTGTTCTTCGCCGGTCTCGCCGGCTACCTGTGCTTCGCGATCTCGCTGCTCAGCCTGTACGTGTTCGCGCTGTGGGGTGAGCGGGCCGTGCATGTCTACACCGCTACGGTGCTGAGCGCCGCGCTTGCCGTGCCGCTGGTCTATACCTTTTTGGCTCGACACCATAATCCGGCCTTCTGCGCGCTGTCCTGGCTGCTGGCGCCGCTCGGTTTCCTGCTGTCCGTGCCAGCCGCGGTGCAGTTGCTGGATATGGGCATCGGCGCTGGCCTGCTGCCGTTCGACGGCCCGGCCAGTGAGGTGCTCGCGATCCGCAGCGGTCTGATCTTCCCCGGGCTGTTCGCCGCCTGCGGTCTGCCCTTCGTGCTCTGTGCAGGCAGCGCGGCCGAGCCGGCGACCGACCGGTCCTCGCGGCCACACGATCCATCGCTGCTCGAGGAACGTCAGCTGGCCGCCTGAGCCGCGCGCTCGCAGAACGCTTCGCAAGCTCTCAGATCCGCGCGGCGCGCCGACCGCCGCCGAGCAGCCCACTCTGCTGCAACAGCACCGGCGCCGCGAACAGCAGGGCCCACAGGTCACTGCTGGTGGTGGGCGCGACCAGGAATACCCCAGCCAGTCCCATCAGCACACGCAACGGTCCGGGCATGGGCCTGAGCAGATAGCCGACCACCGTGCTGGCCATCAGCAGGATACCGAGCGCGCAGGTCAAGGTCGTATGCAGGAACGCTCCCCAGGTGAAGTGCGCGTCCAGCACGATCAGCATGGCCGGTGAATAGACGAACACCATCGGCACCATCAGCTTGGCGATGCCCAGGGAGAAGGCGGACAGTCCGGTACGGAACGGGTTGGCACCGGCAATCCCGGCCGCCGCGTAGGCCGAGGCACAGACCGGTGGGGTGATCTCGGAGATCACCCCGTAGTACAGCACGAACAGATGCGAGGCGAGTGCCGGCACCCCCAGGTTGGCCAGGGCTGGCTGCGCGACCGTGGCAAGCATGATGTACAGCGCCGTGGTCGGTAGACCCGCGCCCATCAGGATGCAGGTGATGGCGATCAGCACCAGCGACACCAGCAGGGTGACGTCGACCAGCTCGAAGCTGCTGAACGGCAGCAGCCAGAGCAGCGGCATCAGGTTCTCGGCCAGGGTCTGCGAGCCCGCGGTGACCAGGAAGCCGAGCCGGAAGCCGAGTCCGGTGGTGTTGACCACCCCGACCACGATACCGATCGCCGCGCACACCGCGCCGACCGCGAGCGCGTAGCGCACGCCCAGCACGGCGGCGTCCGCGACATCACGCAAGCCGATACGATGAAAGGGATTGACGAAACCGACCAGCAGCGCGGTGCTGATCCCCCAGAACGCGGCCATGAACGGCGAGTAGCCGCTGAACAGCACGTAGATCAGCACCAGCAGCGGGATGGCGGTCGGCCAGCCGCGTTTGAGCACGCTCCACAGCGCGGGGATCTCCTCGGCGGGCAGACCACGCAGGCCCAGCTTCAAGGCGCTCAGATGGACGATGGACAGCACGCCCAGGTAGTGCATGAAGGCCGGCACCGCGGCCGCCACCACCACCGTGGTGTACGGGATCTCCAGGAACTCGGCCATGACGAAGGCCGCGGCGCCCATGATGGGCGGCGTGATCT
>JAGRHX010000082.1 GCA_020444775.1 Gammaproteobacteria bacterium | reverse complement strand
TCGAAGGCTCGACGCCCGGTCAACGCCATGTCGACATGCGGATAGGTTCGATACGCGACCATGGCGTCGGCATGGCCATGCATGGCGCTGGTCACGTTGGCGTGCAGATCCAAGGACACCACCAGCGGCACGCCGGGGCCGATGATCGCGCGCACCCGTCGCAGCAGCTCGCCCTCGCCGTCCTGGTGACTGTCGGTGACCATCGCGCCGTGCAGACACAGATAGACCGCGTCGACCGGCAGCGCGGCCGCCAGATCCTCGAGGATCCGCCCGGCGATGGTCTCGAAGGCCTCGTCGCTGACCTGCGCGGACGGCGTGGCCATGGCCCAGGTGCCCGGACACAGCCGATGGCCGCCGGCCAGCGCCGCCTCGATGAAGCCGGCAATCGGCAGGTTCAGACCCTGCATGGCCTCGATCAGCGCCTCGCCCCGGGGCAGCCGCGGATAGGCCGGACAGTTCTGGAACGCGCTCAGATCGGCGCGCAACGGCGCGAAGGTATTGGTCTCGTGCTGGAAGCCGGAGATCGCGATGCGGGCCATGGGATCACCTCTGCTCTGGGACTGTGGCCTGTGTGGCTACACGGCCCGGGCACTCGACTGTGAGCGCCGGACCGTGCAATACCCCGTCGTGCATAGCATCATCCGGCTGCATCATCCAGCCGTGGCAGGTGCGGCATGCGGACCAGGCATTCGGGCCTGGGCTTTGCATGTCGGGGTAGTCGTCCGCGGCCTCGCCGGACTGCGCGGCACCGGCATCGACACACCATCACATCAGCACAGCGCCCAGGAAGCCAGTCAATGAAACACACAGCGAACGTCGTCGTCATCGGCACCGGTGGCACCATCGCGTCCATCGGCCGCGGACCACTGGACCTCATCGAGTATGCCGTCACCGGGCAGAAACTCGAAGCCGACGAGATCGTCGCCAGGGTGCCGATCCTCGCCGAGGTCGCGAACGTTCGCGCGGTGCGCTTCAAGGCAGTCAGCAGCACCGACATGGGACCCGTGCAATGGCTGCAGCTCGCGCGTCTGATAGAGCAGCTCGCCGCGCAGGAGTCAGGCATCGACGGCTTCGTGATCACCCATGGCACCGCCACCACCGAGGAGACCGCATACTTCCTCAATCTGGTCCTGCACGTGCGCCAACCGGTGGTCGTGGTCGGCTCGCAGCGACCGGCCAGCGGCCTCAGCACCGACGCCGACATCAACCTGGTCAACGCGGTCCGCACCGCCGCGTCGCCCGACTCGCTCGGCCTGGGTGTGCTGGTCATGCTCAACGACGAGATCCAGGCCGCGCGCGAGGTCACCAAGACCTCGACCCTGCGTATGCAGACCTTCAAAAGCCCCGACTTCGGCGTGCTCGGTCATGTCGACGCCGACGCGGTCAGCTACTATCGACGACCGATCCGACGACACGCGCCGGACACCGAGTTCAGCCTCGAAGGCCTGGAGACACTGCCGCGAGTCGATATCGTCTACTCGTACGCAGGGGCCGACGGCACAGCAATCGACGCCTTCGTCGCCGCCGGCTGCCGCGGCCTGGTCTCGGCCGGCTTCGCCCCGGGCTCCGGGACCAAGGCCGAGACCGCCGCGATGGAACGCGCGATCGCAAGCGGCGTGGCGGTGGTGCAATCCACCCGTGCCGGCAGTGGCCGGGTCACGCAGCGCCAGAACCTGAGCGAGAAGGGCATCATCGCCGCCGACAACCTGAGTCCCCAGAAGGCCCGCATCCTATTGATGCTTGCGCTCACCCGCGGCAACCACGCGGACGAGCTGGCTCGCATCTTCGCCACCTACTGAACGCCGCGTGCGAGCGGCCACTGCACCAGCGTCGAGCCGATTGCTATAGTGCGCACGCAGATGGTGCTGGCGCGACGAGGACCGGGGTATGGCGAGCACGGGCGCTGAAGACGCAAACGATCCGGTCGCACCGGGGACATCGGCAGCACCGGCGCGGTATCCGGTCATCGAGCGGTCCACGGCTTGCGATGGGTTGTGCCGGCTGTTCAAGCTGGTGCTGCTGCTCGGGCTGCTGATCGTGCTGGCGGGCGCGCTGTTGCTGGCCGGTGACACCCGCAGCAGGGCCCTGTACAGCGCCCTCACGCCACCGAAGCTGCCGCCACTGCAGGTCGATCCCGACCATGCGCCACGCTGGCTCTACCAGAACTGGGGCAACGTGGCCGCGCCCGGCCAGACCGGCGACGGCCCGAGCGCAGACACCCTGCGTTACCACCATCTCCCCCAGGGCACGCGTACACTGCCGATACCCTATCCCTGGTTTGTGCATCTGGAGCAGCCGGAAAGCGGTGGCCAGATCGTATCGACCCTGTTCAAGACGCTGTTCAGAAGCAGCGGGCGCTTCGCCGACAACGACTATCTGCTACGCTTCGGCTTCGTCCGCGGCGAACCCGATCCCTCGCATAACCCCGACGGACTGCCCATCGGCTTCGCCCGCAGCGACTCCCAACTGTTACCGGGCCTCGACGGCCGCCGCACCGCCGTGGGTCTGACCTGCGCCGCCTGTCACACCGGTCATCTCAATCACGCCGGCCGCGAGTACGTCATCGAGGGCGGGCCCGCCAACGTCGATCTGGGACTGCTCACTGACGCCCTGGGCGCGGCCCTGGCGCAGACCGCGCTGTCGGCCCGTGTGCCGTATTTCGACCATCGATTCGATCGCTTTGCCAGACGGGTCCTGGGTCCGGCCTATGGTCAGACTGCGAAGATGCAGCTCCGCGATGACCTGTATGCGCTGATCGACGAGCTGAAGATCGGCCCCGACACCATCGCGGTGGTCGAGGGCTTCGGCCGGCTGGACGCCCTGAATCGCATCGGCAACCAGGTGTTCTCGAAGAACACCGGGCGTGCGCAGAACTACGCCGCGATAGATGCCCCGGTCAACTACCCGCACATCTGGACGGCCGGTTGGTTCGAGTGGGTGCAGTACGACGGCTCGATCATGTCACCGTTGGTGCGCAACGTCGGTGAGGCGCTCGGTGTGCGCGCCTACATCGACATGCGCGCGGCGCACGACGCCGGTCGCTTCGCAAGCTCCGTGCCGCTGCGCAACCTGGCCTGGATCGAGGACTTCCTGGCTGGCCCACAGCCGGATCGCGAACGTGGCTTTGCAGGTCTGCTGGCACCGCCCTGGCCCGACGGCTTCGGCAACCCGGATCCGGCGCGGGTCGAACGCGGCGCGGCTCTCTACGATCGCTTCTGCGCCGGCTGTCATCTACCGCCGCTGGGCAGCGACGCCTTCTGGGACAGCGGCCGTATCGGGCCGATACGCTATCGTGAGAACGGCACGCTGCGTCAGACCGCCGAGCAGGTGCTGAAGCTGAAGATCATCGACCTGCCGGCGATTGGCACGGACCCGGCCCAGGCCCGGGTGTTGAGCGAGCGTCTCGCCGATACCGCCGGCACCCTGACCACCCTCGCAGTACCCGCGCCCGGCGGCGCGCTACCGCCGGGCGGCGGCACCGCCGCCGCGACCACGCCGTTGACCCTGCCCGGCATCGGCCTGTCCGGCAACGTCTGCGCATCCGACCGCGACGCGGCCACCCGCCGTGAGCAGAATGCCGACGAGTACCGCCCCGGCGGCAGCGTGCCCCGGCCGCCATACGCGGCCGCATCGACGCCGGCCACGAATGACCTGGTCGACCTGCAGGTGCGTGACTCGGGCAGCCTGCCCTATCCGATTGCGCTGGCAACGATCGTTCAGCAGAGCATCGATGCCTGGTTCGAGCTCAATGGTGTAGCGGACGCGCAATCACGCTGGCGCTTCATGGGTGCCCGGCCGAACTGCGTGCAGGCCGGCAAGGGCTACAAGGCACGGCCGCTGAACGGCGTCTGGGCGACCGCACCGTTCCTGCACAACGGCTCGGTGCCGACCCTCTACGATCTGCTCTCGCCACCCGCCGCGCATAGCGACCCCGACACCGGCAACGAGCCCCCCGGCGACATCACCGCACGCTTCCGACCGACCCTGGTGCGACTGGGCAATCTCGACTTCGACCCGGTCAACGTCGGTCTCGCCCAGCCGCGCGACATCCAGGCCTGGACCCGGGAGGCACGGGCACGGCTGCACGAGGGTGAGACCTACGATGCAGACGGCTACTTCATCCTCGACACGCGCATCGCCGGTAACAGCAATCGTGGCCACGAGTTCTCGGCACGTTACCGGCCTGAGCTGGGCACGCAGCCTGGACTACAGCCGTCTGGCGTCATCGGACCGCTGCTCAGTCACGAGCAGCGGCTGGATATCATCGAGTTCTTGAAGACGCTTTGAGGGGGCTGACGATCCGGCGAGCTCTGTCCATCCAGAGCGAGGACTCGCACGTTCCATGTGTGCGGCTGGAAGCCCCCCAATACAGCGAACCTCATCTCGGCCCCGCTCACGACCCCTGCTCTATACGCTGCCGGTTGCGCCGCATGCCTGTAAGCCAGCGCTCGATGTCGTTGGTCTTGCGCTCCATCCAGGTCTGCGCGACCTCGTCGGTGAGGATCAGGAAGCGCTCGGCCTGAACCGCTTCGATCACCTGCTGGGCGACCTCTTCCGGTTCCTTGACCGGACCGACCGAGTTGCGCGCGTAGGCCGAGTCGGTGTCGCCCAGCATCGGTGTGCGCACGCCCAGCGGCGCGAGCATCGACACCCTGATGCCTTGGTCGTGGTAATTCACCGCCAGCCACTCGGCCAGCCCCACGACGGCATGCTTGGTGACCGTGTAGGGCAGGTTTCGCTGCGACATCAAGATGCCCGCCATCGACGCGGTGTGGATCAGATAACCGCTGCCACGCGCGAGCATCGACGGTAGCACCGCGCGGGTCGCGTAGACGTGCGCCATGACGTTGACCTGCCAAAGGTCCTGCCACTGATCCAGCGGTGTGGAGAGCAGGTCGCTGCCGCTCAGCACACCGGCGTTGTTGAACAGGATATCGATCGGACCGAGTGCTTCGCTGGCCCGCGTCAGCATCGACTCGACGCTCGCCTCGCTGGCGACGTTACAGCCGATCGCAAGACCACCGATCTCCTCGGCGATCGCCTCGGCCCCCGGCTCGTTTCGATCCACGACGACGACCTTGGCGCCCTGCGCC
>JAGRHX010001274.1 GCA_020444775.1 Gammaproteobacteria bacterium | reverse complement strand
GGTTGGGGGTTCGATTCCCTCCTGCCCTGCCACCTCTGGTGGCCTCGAATCCCTGTAGATGTGCTCTACTGAACCGACGATCGAGCTGGATCTCACACAATACTCCCCAACAGTGCCCTGATGGGTTATCCTGCACGGTTTACCGACCCGGATGTGGACGGTGGCGTGCGGTCTGCGCCGGAATGTCCTGATCTTGCGCGACATGGCCTTGCGCGGCATGGCTCGGTGCTACTGCTCGTGGAATCGATTTCGCCGCAGCATCGAGGGTTCGTGGCAGCGTGTCCAGGCGGGCGAATGGTCCGTATGAGCGATGTGCCCACATCCGTCGGCGGACGCTTTCAGTGGATGGTGCGGGCCCCGTGAGGACGGGTCGCCCACCTCGATGGGTCACCTCGATGGGTCATCGGATTCGACAACCCGGGCTACGGCCCGGCCAGCGGAACTAGCCCGGAAAGCACTCGAAAACATCATGAGCACGCGCGTCGAGACGGTGGGTGGTATGCCCGATGTTGTAAAATGGTTGGTCGCTGCCTGTCTTGTCCTGGCCGGGCTCGCGGGTTTCTATATTTTCGGTGATCAGTCGCTTCTGCTTCGGGTCATCGCCTTGCTGCTGCTGTTCGGCGCAGCCATCGCCGTGGCGTATCACACCGCGAAGGGACGTGAGGGTGCGGAGTTCGTCAAGGACGCACGGGTCGAGCTGCGCAAGGTCGTCTGGCCGACCCGTCAGGAGACCACGCAGACCACCTTGGTGGTGATTGTCATGGTGGCGGTAGTGGCGCTGATGCTCTGGATTCTGGACTCCGTTCTCGGCCTCCTGATAAAGCAGCTACTCAGCGTCGGAGGCTGACCTCATGAGCAAGCGTTGGTACGTGGTGCATGCCTACTCCGGGTTCGAGCACCAGGTCAAGAAGATGTTGAAGGAGCGCGTGGCCAGAAGCGGACTGGATGACTCCTTCGGCGACATTCTGGTCCCTACCGAGGAAGTGGTGGAGATGCGGGATGGCCAGCGGCGCAAGAGCGACCGCAAGTTCTTCCCCGGCTATGTGCTCGTGAACATGGAGATGAACGAGGAGACCTGGCACCTGGTGAAGAGCGTGCCCAAGGTCATGGGTTTCATTGGCGGCACTTCCGACAAGCCGGCCGCAATCTCCGACCGCGAGGCCGATACAATCCTGCAGCGCGTGCAGGAGGGAGCCGAGAAGCCGCGTCCGAAGGTGCTGTTCGAGCCCGGCGAGGTCGTTCGAGTGATTGACGGGCCCTTCAATGACTTCAATGGGGTCGTGGAAGAGGTCGACTACGACAAGAACAGAATGAAGGTCGCGGTCCTGATTTTCGGGCGGTCCACGCCCGTGGAGCTGGAGTTCGGTCAGGTCGAGAAGGACTGAAACCGAGACCCGGCCTGGCGCAGTGTCCAGTCCATCTGGGGAGCTCAAAGGCGCCACCGACACCGAGTCTTGATAGCGCAGGCACCAGGCACATGGCCAGGTGGTGTGCACAGGGTACGGCGTCGGCGCGTCGGAAAGCGATTGCACCCACACGAGGTACAAACCATTGGCTAAGAAGATCGACAGTTACGTGAAGCTCCAGGTTGCCGCGGGGCAGGCCAACCCGAGCCCGCCGGTGGGGCCGGCCTTGGGCCAGAAGGGTGTGAACATCATGGAGTTCT
>JAGRHX010001273.1 GCA_020444775.1 Gammaproteobacteria bacterium | reverse complement strand
AAGGGGCCTCCAAGAGTCTCTCCCCGAAGATCCACTGACGAGGTCAGAACGTGAATCCCGAGTTGATGAGCCGCTACCCGTCCATCCAGTACCTGGAGCGGGCCGCGCGCCGGCGCATCCCGTTCTTTGCCTGGGAATACCTCGCCAGCGGCACCGGTATCGACCGGGGCGTTGACCGCAACATCGAAGCCTTGCAGTCGGTGCAGCTCACGCCCCGCTTCATGCAGGGCGTGTTCGAGCCGGATCTACGCACCGAGCTGTTCGGTCGCCACTACGACGCACCCTTCGGTATCGCGCCGGTCGGTCTGACATCGCTGATGTGGCCGGGCGCGGAGCGGATCCTGGCCCGCAGCGCGGCACGCTACCGGATCCCCTTCTCCCTCAGCACCGTCGCCACCGAGACTCCCGAGACCATCGGCCCGCTCGCCGACGGCATGGCCTGGTTCCAGCTCTATCCGCCGCGCAATCCGGAGATCCGACGGGATCTGCTCGCGCGCGCGGCCGACGCGGGCTTCACCACCTTGCTGGTGACCTGTGACGTGCCGGCCTCCAGCCGTCGCGAACGTCAGGTCCATGCCGAGGTGGCGGTACCACCGCGACGCACCGTCAAGACCTATCTGCGCGCCGCGATCCGTCCGAGCTGGTCCATCAACACCCTGCAGCGCGGCCTGCCGCGCTTTCATACCCTGGAGAAATACGCGCCGGGCAGCGACCTGCAGCAGATCTCCGCCTTCATGAGCCAGAACTTCAACGGCTCGCTGGACTGGGACTATCTGCGGGCCTGCCGCGAGGAATGGCCGGGACCGGTGCTGGTCAAGGGTGTGCTGGACGTCGAGGACGCACGACGCGCGGTGGAGATAGGGCTCGACGGCATCGTTGTCTCCAATCATGGCGCACGTCAGTTCGACGGCGCACCGGCCTCCATCGACGTGCTACCGGCAATCGCCGCGGCGGTGGCGGGCAAGACCCGCATCGTCTTCGACAGCGGCGTGCGTGGCGGTCTCGACATCTGTCGCGCGCTCGCCCTGGGTGCCGACTTCGTGCTCCTCGGCCGGGCCTTCATCTTCGCGGTGGCGGCACTGGGCGAACACGGAGGCGATCATGCCATCGAGCTGTTGCTGGCGGACATGCAGTCCAATCTCTCCCAGCTCGGCTGCGCCCGCCTGGACCAGCTGCCCTCACGTCTGACTCGCGTGCCACATCTGCCGGATTGACCAGCGCGGCGACCGGCGTATCGATGCGCTACGAAGCGGCTCCATCAAGGGTGATGCAGCCGCCTGGCATCGGCCGTCGTCGAATCGCTGCCAGGCGGGCCATCATGGATCGCAGCGGGCTGTCCACGATCGCGGTACGCTCCCGTCGATGATCACGCTCGAACGCAAGATCGACTTCCTGTCCAGGGCCGACAGCTACCCGGAGTCGACCACGTCCGTTCGCCGTATCGAGACGCACATGTCCTATGTGTTCGTCACCGACCACTTCGCCTACAAGATGAAGAAGCCGGTGAAGATGCCGTTCCTGGACTTCACCGATCTCGCGCAGCGCAAGCACTACTGCGAGGAATCACTGCGACTCAATCGACGCCTGGCGGCGACGGTGTATCTGGGCCTGATCGCATTGACGCGGGGGGCCGATGGCACGCTGTGTCTGGGCGGCACGGGCGAGCCGGTGGAGTGGCTGGAGAAGATGCGCCGGCTGTCCGATGAGCTGATGCTCGATCGGGCCCTCGCCGAGCACCGCGTGAGCGCGGCCGAGGTGGTCCGCATCGCCGGCGTGCTGATCCACTTCTATGAACGGGCCGAACCAGCCGAGACCGACACCGACGCCTACCGGGCACGCCTGGAGCGCAACGTGGAGGACTACTGGCAGAGCCTCGACGAGCCCGCCTACCGACTGGACACACGGCTGCTGGACGAGACCTTGCGGGCCCAGCTGCGGCTGCTTCGGACGGAGCCGCGACTGTTCGACGAGCGGGTGGAGTCGGGGCGGGTCATCGAGGCCCATGGCGATCTGCGACCCGAGCACGTCTGCCTGACCCCGACACCGGTAATCGTCGACTGTCTGGAGTTCAACCGCGAGTTCCGCATCCTCGACTGCGTCGATGAGCTTTGTTTCCTGGCGCTCGAATGTGAGCTCGCGGGCGAGTCCTGGGTCGGCGACACGCTGCTGTGCAGCTATGCCAGCCAGACCGGCGACCGGACACCGCAACGGCTGCGTGCCTTCTACAAGAGCCATAGGGCGATCTTGCGGGCTCGGCTCGCGGCCTGGCACATACAGGACCATGGCCCCGAGGAGCACCCCAAGTGGCTGGCCCGTGCCACACGTTACCTGGAGGTTGCCGCGGACCATGCGCGCCGGTTTTGAACGGTGAAACAGCGGATTCGCCTTCGCTTCCTCAGCCCTCGAGCAACTCGACGATTGAGCCGCCGCTGTGCATACGGCGTATGGACTCGGCGAACAGCTCTGCGGTATCCAGCACCACGAGCCGTTGCCGGAGCGACTCGGCACGGGTCCGGTGGACGGGTATCGAGTCGGTGATGACCAGGCTATCGATGGCCGTGTCGTCCAGCACCCGCTCGGCGTTGGCGCTGAACGCACCGTGCGTGGCCATGGCGATCACACGTGTGGCGCCACGCTCGCGACAAGCGCGCGCGGCGCGCACCAGCGTGCCGCCGCTGGCGATGAGATCGTCCAGAATCAACACCGTGTGATTCTGGACGGTGCCGACCAGGGTGCCTCCCGAGACGACACCGGCGCTGCGATACTTCTCCATGAAGGCCAGATCCACGTCCCGGTCCAGACGGCTGCGCAGCGCCTCCCGGAATGCTTCGGCGCGCTTCACACCACCGACATCGGGTGACAGCACCGAGACCGGCCCGTCGATCGAGGCACAATGCGCCACGAACAGGCGCTTCGCCTCCAGGTGCTCGGTAGGGACTCGAAACGCGTTTTGATAGGCGGCCAGATTGTGCACGTCCAGGGTCAATACCCGGTCCGTGCCCACCGCTTCGAACAGACTCGCGAGATAGCGTGTGCTCACCGGATCACGCGACTTGGTCTTGCGGTCCTTGCGCGCGTAGCACAGATAGGGCAACACAGCGGTGACTCGACTGGCACCGGCATCCTTCAAAGAGCCGATGAAGAACAGCAGGCGCACCAGCTTGTC
>JAGRHX010001272.1 GCA_020444775.1 Gammaproteobacteria bacterium | reverse complement strand
CTGCGCGAGCAGGGCGTGAACGGTCAGGTCGAGATGGCGGCGGCCTTCGATCGCGCCGGCTTCGACGCGGTCGACGTGCACATGAGTGATCTGATGTCGGGGGCGCGCACGCTCGACGCCTTCCAGGGCCTCGTCGCCTGCGGTGGCTTCTCCTACGGCGACGTGCTCGGCGCCGGCGGCGGGTGGGCCGCGTCGATCCTGGAGAACGAGCGGATAAGCGCGATGTTCTCACGCTTCTTCCAACGCGAGGACAGCTTCGCCCTCGGAGTCTGCAACGGTTGCCAGATGCTGGCCCGGCTGAAGTCCTTGATTCCCGGCGCGCAGCAGTGGCCACGCTTCGTCCGCAATCGCTCGGAGCAATACGAAGGTCGGGTCAGCATGGTCGAGGTGCTGCCGTCGCCGTCAATCTTCTTCACCGACATGGCGGGCAGCCGCATGCCGGTCGCGGTGGCCCACGGTGAGGGCCTGGCCCACTACACCCACGGCCAGGACGCATCGGCCTTGCTTGACGCAGGTCAAGCCTGCCTGCGCTTCGTGGACAACCATGGACGGGCCACGGAGCGCTATCCTTTCAATCCGAACGGCTCGCCGCTGGGATTGACCGGGCTGACCAGCAGCGACGGACGTGTGAGCATCATGATGCCGCACCCGGAGCGGGTCTTCAGAGCCGTGCAGAACTCCTGGCGCGCCCGCGCCTGGTCCGAGGACGGCCCGTGGATGCGCATGTTCAGGAACGCGCGAGCCTGGCTGGACTGAGCAGCCGGGCTCACGGGCACGCCGTTGCCCACGCTTCGGCCCGACCATAGCAACCCCTGGAGCTGACAGAACCGATGCTGCTGCACCTGCCCCGACTGTTGGACCGACAACAGGTCCGCACGCTGCTGGACATCGCGGAACGCAATCCCTATCAGGACGGCAGGGAGACCGCCGGCGAGCGCTTGAAAGAAGTCAAGCACGTCGACCAGCTACGCCCATCGCCACAGGACACGCGAACCATCCAGAACATCGTGATGGGCGCGCTCGGAGCACGCAACGAGTTCGAGGACTTCGCGTTCCCCAAGGGCATGCTGATCCCACGCATCAGCCGCTATGGCGAGGGCATGGGCTACGGCGCCCACTTCGACTCTTTCGTCATGGGCAGCGAGCATCCGATACGCACCGATCTGTCGATGACGCTCTACCTGTCCGAGCCCGGCGACTACGACGGTGGTGAGCTGGTGCTGGAAACGCCGTACGGCGAGGAGGAGATCAAGCTGCCGGCCGGCGACGCGGTGGTCTATGCCACCACGGTCAAGCATCGCGTCGACACCGTAACCCGCGGCGCCCGGGTCGTAATCCTGACCTGGTTCCAGAGCTTGATCCGCGACCCCGTGCAGCGCGATCTACTCCACGAGCTGACCCTGGCGCGTAAGGAGGTCCGCGACAAGCTGCCGGACTCGGACGCGGCGGCCTCCCTGCTGAAGCTCAACAACGCCCTGCTACGCGCCTGGGGCGAAACCTGAGCCCGACTCGAACAGCAACCGCGAGCGGTTCGGATGAACTGTAGCCGTTCCACCACGTCACGGGTGCGAGTAGCCCGCCCTTTCCGGGTCCGGTCGAACCCGCAGATCACCGGCTTGTAGAACTCGAAGCCGTCGGTCGCGCTCAGTGGAGCGTCCTGGATATCGCCGCGCATGAGCGTATCGCGCAGCAACGCTCGCGTATCGGCGTAGCTGCGCGTGCCAACGGCAGTCGAAGTCCACCGAATCGTTGAGACGCTTGGCCATCCGGACCGACTCCTTCAGCGAGTGAAAAGCGACTATGCTGCGGGCGTTCGCGCTCGACCGCGTGGACGAGCCTCGATGCCACTCGCCTCGAGGTCTCCGCCCTTGGTGCCTCGCCCCTCGATGCCCCTCCATGCGCCCGCGGGCGCGGAACGAACCATGACCTCTCGCTCGATTCAAATCGCGCTCGCCTCGGTCGCCGCGCTGATGATCGCGACCGGCGGTCACTACCTCGCCGTGGTCGGCATGGTGCCGATCGCCGAGAGCACGGGCTGGCCACGCGCCGTGCCCTCGACCGCCTACTCGCTCGCGATACTCGGCATGGGTGTCGGCGGCATCTGGATGGGGCGGTGGTCGGACCGCGTCGGCGTCGGTTGGCCAATCGCCTGCGGGGCGTGCTCGATTGCGCTCGGTGGCCTGTGGGCCGGTCATGCGCAATCGAGCTGGGAGCTGCTGGTCGCGAACGGATTGCTCATCGGTCTGCTCGGT
>JAGRHX010001271.1:7229-10490 GCA_020444775.1 Gammaproteobacteria bacterium | reverse complement strand
CGACCTGCTGTACTGGAACTCGGACGGCACCAACATGCCGGCGGGTATCCATCGCTACGTGATGCGCAACTTCTATCTGGACAACAAGCTGCGCGAGAGCGATGCGCT
Organism: Gammaproteobacteria bacterium; assembly: GCA_020444775.1. The sequence continues at coordinate 10,382 of JAGRHX010001271.1, read as the reverse complement.
GACCCTGGGCGGTGTGTCAATCGACATGAAGAAGGTCAAGACACCGACCTATGTGGTCGCCACCATGGAAGACCACATCGCGCCCTGGAAGACCTGTTACGAGGTCACGCAACTGTTCAGCGGTCCGGTCCGTTTCGTGCTCGGCGAGTCCGGTCACATCGCGGGCGTGGTCAATCCGCCGCAGAAGAATAGATATGGCTACTGGACCAACAGCAAGAAACACAAGAGCGCGCAGGCCTGGCTGGAGTCGGCTACTCGTAGCCCGGGGTCCTGGTGGAGCGACTGGAACGAGTGGATCGGCAAGTATGCCGGCGCCCGGGTCGAGCCACGCGATCCGGCGCAAGGCCCGCTGCCGGTCCTGGGCGATGCGCCCGGCAGCTACGTTCTCAAGACCCTGGACTGAGGCCGGACCAGAGCTCTGCAGGAGCCGTCGGATCTGCCGCTGTGGCCGGGGCGTGTGGGTGGTCGGTCTGTGGCATTCATGATCAGGCGCTGGCCTTTGTGGCTGCAACTCGCCACGGCGATTCTCGCGGTCTCCCTGATCGCCGCGATGCTGCTCGGCGCGGTGGTCCGTCAGGTCGAGACCGACTACCTGAGCTCGTTCTTGCGTGACGAGAGCCGGCGAACCTCGACGCGCATCTCGGAGAGCCTGCTCGACCTCATCCAGGCGCGTGACTACCAGGCCATTCAAGGCGTGTTGGCGCGTTCCACCGGCGACTCGATCTACATCCACTCGGTGCGACTCGAGAACAGTCGCGGCGAGTCGTTGACCTACTGGCTGAAGTCGCCGGACTCCAATCACCGCACGGTGGTCTATTTCACGGTCCCGATCGCGCTCGCCACCGGCGACCCCTTGCGTCTGCGGATCGGCTGGCAGGCAGCGCGTCTGTTCGCGCAGATCGAGGCGCATGTGGAGCGCTTGCGTACCACCGCCTTCGTCGCCGTCCTGGTGCTGGGACTGTTCCTGGTGGCGCTGGTGCACTTCCTGGTGGTGCGCCCGGTGCAGCGGATCAATCAACGTCTGGACCGTCTCTCCTCGGGTGACCGCGGCCGGTCCGGGCGCCGTCTGCCGTTGCTCAGCTCCTCGGAGCTGGCGCGTCTGAATGGCACCGTGGACGAGCTGGACCGATACCAGCAGGAGCTGGTGGACATCCATGCCTCGCTGGAGCGGGCTCGCGACCAGGCCGAGGCGGCGAATCTTGCCAAGAGCCATTTCCTGGCCAAGATGAGCCACGAGATCCGCACACCCATCAATGGCGTGATCGGCAATCTGGACCTGCTCTCCTCCAATCAGCTCGACCCGGAGACACGCGCCCTGATCTCGAATGCGCAGCGCGCCGCGCATGTGCTGCTGACCTTGCTCAACCAGGTGCTCGATTTCACCCGACTGGAAGCGGGCAAGCTCGAGCTCGAGCATATCGCGTTCTCCATCGAGACCCTGGTCGATGATGTCGCGCAGACCCTCTCGGGTCTGGTCGATCATTCGCGCGTGGCTCTGGTGGTGGATCTGTACTCGGGGTTGCCGGACAAGGTCATCGGCGATCCCACGCGGCTGCGTCAAGTGGTGCTCAATCTGCTCGGCAACGCGGTCAAGTTCACCCGTCGTGGCCACATCCTGGTACGGGCCATGCCGATCCAGGACGGCGTGCGCTTCGAGGTCCGTGACACGGGCCCGGGGATCGCTCGCGAGCATCTATCCAAGCTGTTCCAACCCTTCGTGCAGGAGGACAGCTCGACCACCCGACAGTTCGGCGGCACCGGTCTGGGTTTGAGCATCAGCCGCGAGCTGGTCGAGCTGATGCACGGCCGTATCGGGGTCGAATCGACGCCCGGTGAGGGCAGCGTGTTCTGGGCCGAGATACCGCTGGAGTCGTCGGCGCCACCGGGCGTTCTGGCGGCGAACATCTTCGAGGGCACGCGGGCCTTGGTGATCAGTCACGAGCCGTTGATACGCGAGGTGATCTCGCGTTACCTGGGCGACCTGGGAATGCGCGCGGTCAGTGCGGAGTCCGTGCAGGAAGCACGCGGCATGGCCCGCGGCGCGCAGCTGGTGGTGGTCGACTCGATCAGCGAGGTCAACGCCAGACACGTCAATTCGCTGGGGCTGGACATGCCGAGCGTGTGGCTGATGCCACCCGGTGCCAAGGTCGATCTCTCCGGTCTGGGCGACACGGCCTGCACGGTGCTCAAGCCGGTGCGACGCGCGGCGCTGCGCAAGGCCCTGACCCGCATGCTCACCGACGATCCCGGAGTCGATTCGGTGGTCAACATGGAGCCGATCCCCACCTCCCGGGACCGGCGGGTGCTGGTGGTCGACGACAGTCTGGACAACCGGATGGTGGCGGTGGCCATGCTCAAGCGCCTGGGTATCGCCAGTGAGGAGGCCAAAGGCGGCCAGGAGGCGATCGACTGCGTCATGCAGCGTCGCTACGACGCGGTGCTGATGGACGAGCAGATGCCGGGCATGGATGGACTGGAGGCGACCCGGCGGATCCGCCAGTGGGAGCAGGACAGTAGCGCCGAGCCCACGCCGATCATCGCGCTCACCGCGAGCGCGCTCGAGGGCGACGAGCAACGCTGTCTGGATGCGGGCATGGACGCCTATCTGCCCAAGCCGATCCGCCGACGTACGCTCGGAAACGCGCTCGCCGAGTGGATGCCGGAGCTGGAGGCGGAGTAACCGCGGCGCGCCGTCGCGTGGTTTGCCGCGCCAGCCGGGTGCGGTAGCGCGGCGCGTACCCGGCCAGCCGACGCAGATGCCGCCATGTCCCTGCTCGACGACCGGCGGGAAGATGCCGAGCATCGCTCGTCCGGGTGACGCGCCGCGTGTCCAACTCGGTGTTCTCTCACACAATCGTCCGTCCATGGCGCGGCCGTCCGCCTGAGTCGAGCGTGCCAATCGCGGGGCCCATGGGGGGCCTCCCGTCGTCAAGCCCGTGACATCCTCGCTGGTCGTGTGCCCGCCCCGGCGAGCGCGGCGGTTTGGTAGCCGATCGATACGAACTCGCCTGATGAGCGGTGACCACCTGGCCCGCGCGCCGCCAAGGTCGTTGACCGATGCCGCGCGCAGGGGGGAAACTTCGCGTTCAAAGCGGTCGAGGCGACGCCGTGCCGCCATGCCCGGCAAGGCCAGAGCTGACAGCCAGAGCTGAC
>JAGRHX010001271.1:0-7212 GCA_020444775.1 Gammaproteobacteria bacterium | reverse complement strand
GAGCCAGAGCCGAGAGCCAGAGCCGTGTACCGGAAACAATAATTCCCACCGAACGAGGAGAGACCGACATGACGATCAGGAAATTGGGCCGACGCACCGTGTTGCAGGCCGGTGTGGCCGGGGCGGCCGCGGTCAGCGCCCCCGCCTTCATCCGTCACGCGGGCGCCGCCGCGGCGCCGATCAAGGTCGGTATGCCGCTCGCGCTCACCGGTCCGCTGGGCTCGGTCGGACAGCAGATGAAGCGCGGCGTGGAGCTCTGGGCGAAGACCGTGAACGCGCAAGGCGGCGTGATCGGCCGTCCCATCGAGCTCATCATCGAGGATACCGCCGGCAACCCGGCGAACTGCGTGCGCAAGGCCCAGGAGATGGTCGAGCGGCACGGCGTGCGCATCTTCAACGGCATCGTCCTGTCCTCGGAGGCGCTGGCGGTGGTACCGCAGCTCGAGGAGTGGAACACCATCTTCATCTCCTCGGATAACGGCGACGGCCGGTTGACGGCCGAATCCTTCGTGCCGAATTTCTTTCGTGCCAACATCTCCGGTCCGATGGGCACACGCGCCGTGTCGCTGTATCTGCGCCAGGCGCCGATGACGAAGTTCTATGCCATCGGCATGGACTATGCCTGGGGGCACAACAGCGTCGGCGTGTTCGAGGACGAGATCAAGAAGGCCGGCAAGGAGTTCGTGGGCAAGGTATTCTCGCCCACCGGCACCAAGGACTTCTCCAGCTACATCAGCAAGATCCGGAACTCCGGCGCGGAGGCGGTGTTCATCGTCATGCAAGGTGACGACAACAACGCGTTTCTCTCGCAGGCGCGCCAGTATCGCCTCAACGAGCGCCTGCAGATGCTCACCGAGATTGTCGATCTGGCCAGCATCCGCGCCGTCGGCGAGGCCTCGCTGGGTCTGGTCGGTTCGTCTCGCTACAGCTTCAGCTACGACCATCCCGCCAACAATGCGTTCGTCCAGATGTGGCAGAAGGAATACGGCAACGTCCCGGATACCTTCGAAGGCGAGCAATGGCAGGCCTGCAAGGTCCTGCAGGCAGGTCTGGAGAAGGCCGGCACCGACGAGACTGCGGCACTGCGCGATGCCTTGAGCGGCATCACCATCGAGAGCGTCAAGGGCTCGGTGCACATTCGCGAATGCGACCACCAGGGCGTGCAGCAGGGCTTCATGGTCAAGGTCGTCAAGCGCGAGGGCTTCGATCACCTGGTGCCCGAGGTCATCGCCACCTTCCCCGGCGAGCAGACCACACCGCCGTGTCGCAAGATGGTCTACGACGACTGATCGCCCACCGGCGGCGGCGGTTGGTCATACCGCCGCCGCCAGGGTGCACGCCCGGGCCTTCCGCCAGGCATCTCTCCAGCGCTCTTCCGGGTTCTCCCCTTCAGGAGCCTGCTCCCGGGGGCGCTCACGGCGTCACGTCGACAGCGTCACCCTGACCCGGGGCGTCGTCTCGTTACCCGTCTGTCGCGGGTGTGCGCGCCGGTCGCCGTTCGGACCTATTCGGGAATTTCGATGACAACCTTTGCCTTTCTGTTGACGCAGATCGTCAACGCGCTGTCCCAGTCGGCGCTGCTGTTCTTTCTCGGTGTGGGGCTGACGCTGATCTTCGGGATCATGCGGATCATCAATTTCGCCCACGGCACCATCTACATGCTGGGTGCCTTCATCGGCTACACGATCGCCCACTACAGTGGCAGTTTCTGGCTGGCCCTGCTGATCGCGCCGCTGGCGGTCGCGGCTCTCGGGGTCGGCTTCGAGAGGTTGACCTTGACCCGTCTGTACGGCCGGCGCGACGATGCGGCGTTCTTGATGGTGACCTTCGGCCTGGCGCTGGTGGTCGGCGACATCGTGCGTATCATCTGGGGCTCCGACGCCCTGCTGGTGAAGACACCCGAGTTGCTGTCCGGCGTGGTGTTCATTCTCGACGAGCCGTTTCCGGTGTACCGCCTGTTCCTGGCCGGCGCCGGGGCGCTGGTAGCCATCGTGCTCTGGCAGTTCCTGGAACGCACCCGTTTCGGCCTGCTGATTCGCGCCACCTCGCAGAACTCCGAGATGGTCCACGCGCTCGGCACCAACGTGAACTCGGTGCGCTCCGGTGTGTTCGGACTCGGCTGCGCGTTGGCGGCGCTGGGTGGCGTGCTCGCGGCGCCGCTGCTCACCGCCTCCCTGGGGATGGCCTTCAACGTCATCATCGATGCCTTCGTGATCGTCATCATCGGCGGCATGGGCAGCTTTTTGGGGTCGATCATCGGCGCGCTGCTGGTCGGCTTCGTGCAGGTGTTCGGTAACTACTATCTGCCCGACTTCGCGCTCGCCTTCATCTATCTCATCATGTTGACCGTGCTGGTGATTCGACCGGGCGGGCTGCTCGGAAAGGAGGCTTGAGCGATGTACTGGCGTGCACTGTTCATGGTCGCGGTCCTGTTGGTGCTGGCACCGTTCGGCCTGCCGGTCTACATGATGACGCTGCTCACCGAGGCGCTGATTCTCGGGTTGTTCGCCATGAGCCTGGATCTCATGGTGGGCTACACACGTCTGTTCTCCTTCGGGCACGCGGCGGCCTACGGGCTCGGGGCCTACACCTCCGGCTATCTGCTGCTGCACACCGATATTCCGATGCCGATGGTGGTGCTGATGGCGGCGGCCCTGACCGGCGTGATTGCGCTGGCGGTCTCCTGGGTGTTCACCCTGGCGACCGGCGTGTCCTTCGCCATGCTGACCCTGGCCTTCGCCCAGCTGCTCTACGCGATCGCCTTCAAGTGGACCAGCGTCACCGGTGGTTCCGATGGACAGGCGGGGATACCGGTCAACCCGGGGCCGTTCGGACTCGAAATATTCGACGAGAAGAACGGCTTCTACTATCTGGTGCTGTTCTTCCTGATCGCGGCCTTCTTGTTGTGCAGCGCGCTGGTGCGCTCACCCTTCGGCCGGGTGTTGCGCGGCATCCGCGAGAACGAGGCCAAGACCATCGCGCTGGGGTACAACACTCGGCGTTACAAGATGGGGGTGGTGGCGCTCGCCTATATGCTGGGTGGTCTGGCCGGTGCGCTGTATGCACCCTTTGCCGGCTTCACCAACACCGAGCTGCTGTTCTGGTTGTTGTCAGGGCAGGTGCTGATCATGGTCATCGTCGGTGGCGCCGGGACCCTGATCGGGCCGATTCTGGGCGCCGCCTTCTTCATGATGCTCGAGCATCAGCTCAGCGGGTACACCGAATCCTGGGCGCTGGTCTTCGGACTCATCTTCATCGCCTTCGTGCTGTTCGCGCCGCAGGGGATCTGGGGACTGATAAGCGGACTGTCCGGTCGTCGGCAGTCGCGTACCGAATCGACGGAGGCCGGGCATGGCGCTGCTTGAATGCCGACATCTGTCGCGTCGCTTCGGCGCACTGGTCGCGGTCGACCACGTAGACATGCAGGTCGAGCGCGGTGAGATCCGGGCGGTGATCGGACCGAACGGCGCCGGCAAGTCGACCTTCTTCAACCTGGTCACCGGCACCCTCAAGCCGACCGACGGCTCGGTGCTCCTGGATGGTGAGGACATCACAGGCCTGTCCTCGTATGCGACCTGTCAGAAGGGTATCTCCCGGACCTTCCAGCTCACCCATCTGTTTCCCGAGCTGTCACCGCTGGACAACGCGCGGCTCGCGGCGCAGGCCCGTCTGGAGGGGCGTTGGCTGCCGCTGGGCGGTCGCAAGGTGCTGGCCGAGGCGACCCGGCGCGGCGAGGAGGCCTTGACACGTCTGGGACTGGCGCACCTGGGACAGCGGCCCGCGGGGTTGCTCTCGCACGGTGACCAGCGGCTGCTGGAGGTGGCGATGGCGCTTGCGCAACAGCCACGCGTGCTGCTGCTCGACGAGCCGACTCAGGGATTGTCGGTGGAGGAGACCCACGGCGCGGTGCAGACCCTGGGTGAGCTGCTCAAGGACGGCAGCTTGACGGTGCTGTTGGTGGAGCACGACATGGAAGTGGTCTTCAAGCTGGCGCAACGCATCACCGTGCTGCACCGCGGCGCGGTGATTGCCGATGGCACGCCGGAGGCGGTCAAGGCGGACGCCGCGGTGCAGGAAGCCTATCTGGGCGGGTTCGAATGAGATGCTGAAGATATCCGGTCTGAATACCCATTACGGCGTGAGCCATATCCTGCATGGTGTCGACTGTGAGGTGGCTCGTGGGACCATCGCCGCGGTGCTGGGGCGCAACGGAGTCGGTAAGACCACGACGATGCGCACGATCATGGGTCTGGTGCGCCCCACCTCGGGCCAGGTCACGCTGGAGGACCGCGACATCACCGGCTGGCAGCCGCATCGGATTGCCCAGGCCGGTGTTGCCTATGTGCCAGAGGGGCGTTTGATCTTTCCGGATCTGACGGTGGTGGAGAACATCCGCGTCGCGGAGCGTAAAGCGGCCCGGATCTGGCCGATTGAACGCCTGTTCGAGCTGTTTCCCTCGCTGGACGAACGGCGTCGCAACAAGGGCTCACAGCTGTCCGGCGGTGAGCAACAGATGCTGGCAATCGCCCGCGCGCTGGTCAGCGATCCAAAGGTGATCCTGCTCGACGAGCCGTCGCAGGGGCTGGCGCCGTTGGTGGTGCGCGAGCTCGCCAACGTCATTCGACGCATGTGTGAGGAGGGCGTGACGATCCTGCTGGTCGAGCAGAACATGAAGCTCGCCGAAGCGGTCGCGCACCGTATGCATGTGATGGTCAAGGGCCAGATGGTCTACAGTGCCGACCCCGAGGTCTTCCAGCGCGAGGCGGACGACATCCGCAGCCGCTATCTGACCGTCTGAGATACGACGCGCCAGATCGAGCCAGAGGCGGGAAGCAGCCGGGCCAATGCGCAGGAGTACGCGAGATGGAGGATGTCTATCTGGTCGGTGTCTCGATGACGCCGTTCGGCAAGTTCCTGGACAAGTCGGTCAAGGACCTGACCCATGAAGCGGTCGCAGCGGCCCTGGCCGATGCCGGGTTGACGCCCGCCGATGTAGGCGCGGCCTGGTTCGCCAATACCACACAGGGCGTGATGGAAGGTCAGTACTGCGTGCCGGGCCAGATTGCCCTGCGTGAGATGGGCTTCGAAGGGATTCCGATGACCAACGTCGAGAATGCCTGCGCGAGCGCGTCCACCGCCTTCAACGCCGCGGCCACGGCGATCCGCGCCGGGGTCAGCGAGATCGCGCTGGCGGTTGGCGTGGACAAGATGTACGACCAGGACAAGGCGCGCTCGTTCGCGATCTTCGACGGCGCGCTCGACGTGCATCGTCGAACCGAAACCTTCGAGCAATTGCTGGCCCTGGGGGAGGGCGTGGAGGAACCCGCCGACGAGGCCGCGGGTAATCAGCAGCGCAGCCCGTTCATGGACGTCTATGCCTGCTTCGCCCGCCAGCATATGCAGCGTTTCGGTCTGACCCAGCGACAGCTCGCGGCCGTCGCCTCGAAGAACCACGCGCATTCCGCGCTCAATCCGCGGTCGCAGTTTCGTTTCGAAGCGAGCGTGGACGAGGTGTTGGCGGCACGACGTATCGCCTGGCCCCTGACCCTGCCGATGTGCTCGCCGATCTCGGACGGCGGCGCGGCCGCGGTGCTGTGTGCGGCCAGCGCGCTCGATCGCTTCGATTCGAAGCGGGCGGTGAAGGTGCTGGCCTCGGTGATGGGTACCGGCGTCAATCGGTCGCCCGAGGAATTGGACAAGCACATCACCCGGCGCGCCGCGCTACGAGCCTACGAGCAGGCCGGAATAGGCCCCGCAGACGTGGACGTGGCCGAGGTCCACGACGCGACCGCCATGGGTGAGGTGACCCAGACCGAGAATCTGGGCTTTTGCGAGTTCGGCGAGGGTGGACGTCTGGCCGAGCGCGGCGAGACCCGCATCGGTGGGCGGATCCCGGTCAATCCCTCCGGTGGCTTGGAGTCGAAGGGCCATCCGATCGGTGCCACCGGCCTTGGACAGATCTTCGAGCTGGCCACGCAGCTGCGCGGTGAGTCCGGCGAGCGTCAGGTGGAGGGTGCACGTCTGGCGATAGCCGAGAACGGTGGTGGCATTCTCGGCATAGAAGAGGCCACCTGCTGCATCACCATCCTCGGCCGGAATTGAGCACGACCCCGCGCCACCGCTGCGCCTTGACACGGCCATGATTCGGCGCTGGCCCGGCCGCTGTGAGTGCCGGACATGCCACGCCGCGCCGTTGCGAGCCTCTGGACCGGATGCCCGTCAGCCCGAGACGCTGCGACTGACGGCGACCCCGAAATCATAGACCAGACGGCCGCCGTACCAGGCGGCCGCGACCACCAGGGCGCACAGAACCAGGTCCACCGCCACCGCGAGCCAGACCCGTCCACCGCTGATCGGCAGGGCACGCCAGCGCGCCAGCACCCGCAATACCCCCCAGGCGAGAATGGCGAAGGCGGCGGCGCTGCCGAGGCCCTCGTGGGTCTCCAATGCCGCCACCGGTCCATTGGCCGCCATGGCGATGTCATAGGCCTGGTCACCGAGGACGAAGGCAATCAGGGCGAACACGGCTGCCGCACCCGCCATGGTGGTGGCCACGTCGCCAATGCAGGTGCCAGCCGTCAGCGCGCGGCCACGAAGCGCGGCATACGAATCCATGGCCAGAAGTACGAAGGCGAGGACGATCGGGAAATGGATGGCGATCGGGTGCAACTGTTCAATCGGGAGCATCTGGGGTCCTTTGCGCTGCGTGCAGCGCGCTCGTTGTGCCACGGCGAACGCGGCAGCCACACCGATGGTTCCATCCCGGCGCTGGACATGTGGTCTGAGGAGGCCGTGCCTGTGTTGCGCTTTGCCGGGTCGAATTACCCGCGCCCACTATGCCCGCGTCAGATGATCAGAATCTGACCAGATGCTTACAAGTTGGTTGGATTAGCCCTGCGGACCCTGGATGGCTCAGTCGCGGTGCTCCCATTTCGGGGGCCGCTTGTCGATGAAGGCCTGTACGCCTTCCAGCGTGTCCTCGGCCATCATGTTGCAGGCCATGGTCGTGGCGGCGAGCTCGTAGGCCTGCGCAAGCGGCATCTCGATCTGCTGATAGAACATGCGCTTGCCGGTTTCCACAGCGACCGGTGGGTGTCTGATGATGCGGGCGCACAGATCCGCCACGGCATCATCCAGCGCATCCTCGTCTACCACCCGATTGAGCAGTCCCCGCGCCAGCGCGGTCTCGGCATCGATGAAGTCGCCGGTCAT
>JAGRHX010001270.1 GCA_020444775.1 Gammaproteobacteria bacterium | reverse complement strand
GCTGACTCTTCTCGGGGTGGAACTGCACCGCGAAGAGACTGCCACGGCCGATGGCAGAGACGAAATCGATGGCGTACGGCGTCGTCGCCATGACCACCGATTCGTCTTCCGGGCAGACGTGATAGCTGTTCGCGAAGTAGAAATGACTGCCGTCGGCGATGCGATGCCATAGCGGGTGCTCGCGTCGGTAGTGAACGGTGTTCCAGCCCATCTGTGGCAGGCTCAAACGCTGCTCGTTCGCGACCCGCTCGATGGGCAGCTTGCGCACCCGACCCTCGAACACGCCCAGGCACGGCGTCTCGGGGCTCTCGTCGCTGACCTCCAGCAGCACTTCCAGGCCCATGCAGATGCCGAGGAAGGGCTTGCTGTCGATAGCTGAGCGGATGCAGTCACCCAGGCCGAGACGATGGATCTCGCTCATGCAATCCCGCGCCGCGCCCTGTCCGGGGAACACCACCCGGTCGGCCTGGGCGATTCGTGTGGGGTCGCTGCTGATCTCGACCCGTACCCGATCACCACCCTCGTGCTCCAAGGCCTTGGAGACCGAGCGCAGGTTGCCCATGTGGTAGTCGATGACGATGATGAGTTCCATGTCAGCGTGCTCGCAATTGAACCGCGCGGGCGCCGTGTCGCGGTGCCACGGTGATGAAGGGGACGAATCTACAGGTAGCGACCGCTCAGGTCTCAGCCAGAGCGCGTATCGACCGACAGGGAGCTGGCCAATGTGCCCTTGGTCGACGGCACCTGATCCTGCGCGCGCGGGTCGTGGGTCAGCGCCATGCGCAGGGCCCGACCAAAAGCCTTGAACAGCGTCTCCGCGATGTGGTGCGAATTGGTGCCCTGCAGGCAGTCCAGATGCACGGTCATGCGCGCGCTGTTGACCAGTCCCTGGAAGAACTCCCTGATCAGGTCGACGTCGAAGCGACCCACGTGTGAACGCGTGTACTCGACACGATAGAACAAGCCGGGTCGACCCGAGAGGTCGATGACCACACGGGACAGCGCTTCGTCCAGCGGCACGTAGGCATGCCCATAGCGCTGGATGCCGCGCTTCTCACCCACCGCCTCGGCAATCGCCTGGCCGAGCACGATGCCGACGTCCTCGACGGTGTGGTGGTCGTCTATCTCCAGGTCGCCCTTGGCCGTGATGCGCATGTCCATGAGCCCATGGCGCGCGATCTGGTGAAGCATGTGCTCGAAGAACGGGATGCCGGTCTGCAGGCTGACCTCGCCGGTGCCGTCCAGATTGATCTCCACGCAGATCTGGGTTTCATGGGTATCGCGCTCGACCCGAGCGCGGCGCTTGCTGGTGTGCATCTGCTTTTCGGATTTCCGTGGTGCTGTACAGGCGCGCCGCGTAGACGAGCGTCGCCTCGAGTGCTGTTCGCCGCCGGTGCTGGAACACCTGATGGACCTGCGGCTGCAAGGATACGAGAGATGTCCGCCAAGAACATCCCGCCATGGCGGGCGCGCTGCGGCGCGACCGATCCTGGCTCCGTCTCGGCCTGACTCGGCGACACGCGCTTCGCGTGCGTCGAATCGGCGTTGACCCTCATTCGAGAATCTCGGGTGCATCGAGGCCTATGAATAGTCTCCAAAAGCGGCCCAATTTCCTGGATCGCCGATGGATTTCCCGTTGATGCGGTTCTGGCCGATCGATATGATGCGGCACAACCGGCGCTTACCGAAGGTCTGCGGCTGGGGCCGAGATGCCAAGCAGACAGGCCCCGAATTCGGACTCGGGTTCGAACGCCAGGACCTGACTCGACCGGCCGGGTCTGTGGACCGGGTCTGTCAACCGGGTCCGGCGACCGGAACCACCGAGTGAATTCGATCGACTGAACCGGATTCGGTGAGCCGCGCCTCGTTACTCAACCCTTTGCACGACCAGGGTTGGAGCCCGGCATTCGGACCGAGGTCCCGTTCCGCCGTGTCGAACGCCCAACCGGCGGACCCGGGCACGGTTGCGCTTACCTCGTTCGGTCATTTCCGCAATGCAATCCGGCGTAAGACCGGCGCGGACCGGGCGGTTCCGCCGCTTGCCCATTCGAGGCTTCAAAGGTTGAGGCTTGCGCGGGGCCAGTGGGGGCGTCAGACCTGAACGGCGGATCCCGGGGTCAGCGACGCGCAGACGCGCATCCCCGAACGAAAAAGAGCACGGCGCCGCGACCGTGGGGGTCGTGGTGCCAAGAGCACAGACAGGAGGAGAATTCGTGATTAGTTGCAGTCTTCGCACGGCCGTCGTGGCCGGCCTGAGCCTGGCCGTCGGTCTGGCCGTGAGCAGCCCCGCGGACGCGCAGAAGCGTGTACGTTGGAAGATGCAGTCGGCCTTCGGTTCGACGCTGCCGCATCTGGGCACCTCGGGTGTTCGTTTCTCGGAGATGATGGATAAGGCCACTGAAGGCAAGTTCAACATCAAGTTCTACGAGCCCGGCGCGCTGGTCCCGGCGCTGGAGTGCTTCGACGCGGCCTCCAAGGGCTCGGTCGAATCCTGCTGGACCACGCCCGGTTATCACACCGGAAAGTATCCGGCCCTGGCCTTCTTCACCGCGGTGCCCTTCGGCCCCAACTTCGGCGAGTTCCAGGCCTGGAAGAAGTTCGGCGGCGGCGACGATCTGCGTAACGAGATCCTCGCCAAGCACGACCTCATCAGCTTCGACAACTTCTGCATCGGTCCCGAGACCTCGGGCTGGTTCCGTAAGGAGTACAAGAGCATCGATGAGCTGAAGGGCATCAAGATGCGCTTCTTCGGTCTCGGTGCCAAGGTCATGCAGAAGATGGACGTGTCGACCCAGCTGCTGGCCGGCGCGGACATCTATCCGGCTCTGGAAAAGGGTGTCATCGACGCCACCGAGTTCTCGATGCCCGCCATGGACATCAAGCTCGGCTTCTACCAGGTGGCCAAGTACAACTTCTTCCCCGGCTGGCACCAGCAGACCTCGTGCTCCGAGTTGCTCATGAACAAGACCAAGTACGAGGAGCTGCCGGAGGCGTATCGGACGATCCTCCACATGGCGCTTGGCGAGAGCATCACCTACACCTATGCCGAGACCGAGGCCAAGAACCCGGCTGCAATGCAAGAGATGCAAAGCAAGTATGGCGTCGAGGTGAAGCGCTGGTCCGACGAGGATCTGGCCAAGCTGGAGAAGGCCTGGAACGAGGTGGTGCAGGAGGAGTCGGCCAAGGACGAATGGTTCAAGAAGGTCGCCGACAGCTACTTCCAGTTCCGCAAGGAATACTCGGTCTGGGGTGATGCCCAGAGAATGGAGAGCACCTACCTCAAGTAGGCGCTGTCCGCCCCAAGGGATGATCCGACCGCACCCGCTCGCCGCCACAATGGCTGGCGGGTGCGTGGATCAGGGCCGGGCCGGGTAGCGGCGTCGGCCACGTCGGGTAGCTGATGGCGCTTCCACCCAACCCATTCACGCCCACCCATTCACGCCTGGTTCACGCCCTACTATGAACACACCGGTCCAAGAAACTCAGCGCGCCGGGAGCGGATTCGCGGGGCCGCTGACCGTGCTCATCATCATCCTGGTGATCGTCGGCGGCGCCTTCTTCTACGTCAGCTCCCTGGACGCGGAAGGCCAAGAAGAGCTTCTCTACTTCACGCAGGATTACCTGCCCCTGTTCATGTTCACCACCCTTGCGGTGTTGCTCTTCACCGGTTTTCCCGTGGCCTTCATTCTCGGTGGGCTCGCCCTGCTCTACGGCCTGATCGGCTACGTGCTGGACGTTTTCTCGCTCATCGAGTTCTTCAACTTCCTGCCACGTATCTGGGGGCAGGCGGCTGAGAACCTGGTGTTGGTCGCCGTACCGGCCTTCGTCTTCATGGGCGTGATGATGGAACGCAGCGGGGTCGCCAACGATCTGCTGTACTGCGTCCAGGTCCTGCTCAAGCGGGTCCCTGGCGCGCTGGCGCTGGCGGTGACGATCATGGGCACCATTCTCGCCGCCATGACCGGCATCATCGGCGCCTCGGTGACCATGATGACGGCGCTCGCCCTGCCGACCATGATTCGCCAGGGCTACAACCACGGTCTCGCTTGCGGCACCATCGCCGCCTCCGGCACGCTCGGTATCCTCATCCCGCCCAGCATCATGCTGATCATCATGGCCG
>JAGRHX010001269.1 GCA_020444775.1 Gammaproteobacteria bacterium | reverse complement strand
TCGCGGGTCCACAGCGAATACTCGCTCTGCAACACGCTCAACGGCTGCACCGCATGAGCACGGCGGATGGTCTGCGCGCCGGCTTCGCACAGACCGGCGTGTCGCACCTTGCCCTCCTCGATCAGGCGACGCACCGCCCCCATGGTCTCCTCGATCGGGACCTTCGGGTCCACCCGGTGCTGGTAGTAGACATCGATGCACTCGACCCCGAGCCGTGCAAGGCTTGCCTCGCAGGATGCCCGCACGTGCTCGGGACGACCGTCCGCGCCGAGCCGCTCGCCATTGGGACCACGCCGATTGCCGAACTTGGTGCACAGCACCACCTGGTCGCGACGAGCGGCGATCGCACGCCCGACCAATCGCTCGTTGTGTCCATTGCCGTACGCGTCGGAGGTGTCGAGCAACGTCACACCGAGATCCAGTGCGTGCCGCAAGGTGAGCAGGGAGGTCGCCTCGTCGGCCTTGCCATAGGCCGACGACAGGGCCGCGCAGCCGAAGCCGATGGCGCTGACCACGCATGCACCGTTTCCCAGCGTGCGCAACTGCATCTTCTCGATCCTCGGTGACAGGCCGCCGATGATTGGCCTGAGGAGCGGCCGGCGGAACAGCGGCGGACACGGCACGGACTTGACGACCGCGCACCTCAGCCGCGATTCTCCCTCATCGGCGATGCTACCCGTTTGCCGGTCGACGCGCCGCAGGTTCGCCGCCGCAGGTTCACCGCCGCAGGTTCGCCGCCGCAGGTTCGCCGCCGCAGGTTCGCCAATGAAAGCCGTCAGGAGCGCCGTCAAGAACGCGCCGCCGGCGATCCACACCAAGAAGCACCCGGCGTGACCGGGTGCCGAGGAGGAACGAAGATGCCTGTATTCAACCGTCGCCGGTTCATCGCCGGCTCGGCAGCGCTCGGCGCTGCCGCAACCCTGCCGTTCGGCGTACGTGCCGCCGGTTTCCCCGAGCGTGACCTGGACGTGATCGTCGCGACCCGAGCCGGCGGCGGCGCCGACCGTGCATTGCGGGCGATCGGCAACGTCTGGAGCAAGCATCTGGGGGTCAAGGTCGAACCGGGTTTCTTCCCCGGCGCATCGGGTCAGGTGGGATACGCGGTCTACACCGGCAAGCGCGAGCCGGATGCCTACAATCTGCTGTTCGGCAACATGGGGCCCGAGCTCATCGGCTGGGTGTTGCAAAAGCCTGAGTACGAGTTCCGCAAGGACTGGATCTACTTCTTCCAGACCGACGTCGAGATGTGCTGCATCTTCGTGCGCAAGGAAAGCCCGTTCCAGACCATCGAGCAGGTGGTCGAGGCCGCCCGCAAGAAGACCCTCACGGTGGGCACCAGCCGCCTGCCGCATCCCGCCTCGATCGGGACCCTGGCGCTGGGCGAGGCAACCGGTGCCAAGTTCAACCTGGTGCCACTGTCCGGCGGCAACAAGACCATCGCCGGGGTGATGACCGGTGAGGTGGACATCGGTTGTCTGCCGGTCGGTGTCAAGCCCAGGACCGGTGACAGCTCCCGGATCCTGACCGTCTTCCATCCCAAGAACGACATGGCGGCGGACCTGGACAACGCGCCACCGGTCAACGATGTGTTTGGCAGCAAGATCCCCGCGCTGCCCTCCTCGCGTGCCTTTGCCATCCACACCAAGGCCCGGGAGATGTACCCGGAACGGCTGCAGGTGCTGATCGACACCTTGAACAAGACCTTCGCCGACCCGGACCTGCCGGGCGAGATGGCAAAGGCCAAGGTTGCCTGGGAAACCGTGCAACCCGGCGACGAGGCCGCCTGCAACGAATACGCGGACAACATCATCGCCCTGGCCCGGCAGTATCAGCCGCTGTTGACCGGCAAGAAATGATCGGAGCAATGCCGATGCAGGCAGTCCATGCCAAGCCCCCTTCGCCGAGCCGGCGGAGGGGATGAGGATGCGGGAGCGGCGTAACCGGATGCTGGCCGAGCTGGTGCTTCCAGTGCTCGCGATCGTGTTTACCAGCTACTATATCGAGTCCGTGCTCGATGGACCCTGGGAAGCGAAGTTCAGCGCCTACCTGGTCGGTTTCTCGCTGATTGTGGTGAGCCTGGTGTTCGTCGTCAGCCGGGTCCTGGCCATACTGCGCGACACGCCCGCAGTCCCGGCTGCGCCGCGATCCCTGAGCCGTGCCCAGGGCGGCGATCGTAGCGTGCTGCTGCGACGTCTGGCCCTGCTGGTCCTGACGCTCGCGTACATTCTGCTGATCCAGAACGGTGGCGGCTTCACGCTGTCGAACTTCGCCTTCTTGTCCATCGCCATCGTGTTGCTCTCCGGCGGGGCCAGACCGCTACGCGCGGTGCTGGTCGCTGCGCTGCTGTCGCTGTCCGGCTATCTGATATTCATCGTTGCGTTCCACACCCGCTTCCCGGAGGGACCGTTCGAACGCATGATGGACATGCTGCTGCGCTGAAGCTTCTCCTCCCCCATCCTCCCACCCGCCCCTACCGCCACTGAGACCCAACGATGGACGCATCTTTCGTCGACCTGGTGCTACCGGCCTTTCTGCACGCGTTCAGCCAGTGGTACGTAATCCTTCCGGCGGTCGTGCTCGGCATCGTGGTCGGCGCCATCCCCGGTTTCAGCGCCGCCAACACGATCATCATCCTGCTGCCCATCGCGCTCTCGGTCGATGTCGAGACCGGCCTGGTGTTCATGGTCGCGCTGTACTGCGCCTCGCGCATGGGCGCGGGCATACCAGCCATCCTGGTCAACATTCCCGGCACCGGCGGCGCCGCGGCCACGCCGCTGGATGGCTACCCGATGACCCAGCAGGGTCGTGCCCCGCAAGCGCTGGCGATGTCGTTCACCGCCTCCACCTTTGGTGGCCTGTTCACCACCATCATCGCGATTCTTGCGCTGCCACTGCTGACCCAGGTGGTCTACTACGTGCACAGCGTGGAGATGGTGGTGATCATGTTGTTCGGCATGTCCCTCATCGCCTCGATCGCCGCCGGCGACCCGCTCAAGGGACTGATCGCGGGTCTGTTCGGCATGATGCTCGGCGCGATCGGGGCCGATCACATCTACGGCACGCCGCGCGGCACCATGGGCTTTCTCGAGCTGTACGACGGCTTGCCCATCATTCCCGCGCTGGTCGGCCTGTTCGCGGTATCGGAGGCCTTCCTCATCATCGAGGGCAAGTCGATCGTCACCGAGAAGGGCCGTGCCTTGATGGCCCAGAGTGGCTGGGGGCCGACCCTCGAAGGCGTGCGTATGACCTTCCAGCGCTGGTGGCACGTGGTCTGGACCAGTCTCATCGGCCTGCTGATCGGCGTGGTGCCCGGCGCCGGTGCCGGCATCGCGGCATTCACCGCCTACCAGCAGTCCAGGCTCTACTCCCGCACGCCGGAGCTGTATGGCACCGGGCATCCGGAAGGGCTGATCGCCCCAGAGTCCGCCAATAACGGCGTCACCTCGGGCACGCTGATTCCACTGCTGGTGCTGGGTCTGCCCGGCGGTCTGACCGCGGCGGTGATGATGATCGTGCTGCAGATGCACGACGTGCTGCTCGGTCCGCAGCTGTTCGCGGAGAATCCGGAGCTCGGTTATGGCGTGCTGGTGACCATGGCTGTCACCTATATCTTCATGATCCCGGTGATCCTGCCGCTGGCCCGCTACATGTCGCGAATCACCCTGATATCCACCAACTACATGGCGCCGGTGATCCTGTCGTTCACGCTGACCGGCGCCTATGTCGCGCGCACCTATCCTTTCGACATGTATCTGGCGCTAGCCTTCGGGGTCATCGGCTACCTGGCCCGTCGAACGGGCTTCCACGTCGCCGCGATCCTCATCGGCTGCGTGCTCGGGCCGCTGCTCGAGCAGTATCTGCTGCGCGCCATGCGCATCAGCCAGGGCGACTGGACCGTGTTGTTCAGCTCGCCCATCGGCAATGTGCTCTGGGTGCTGCTGGGCATCACCCTGGCGGCACCGTACTGGCTGGAGTGGTGGCGCGCCCGTGGTCGACGCAAGGCCGAGACGACAGCAGGCAGCAGCTGAGCGCCAGCACGGGCACCAGCGCACCGCTCGATGGTAGCGCTCCAAAACGGGCATCTCGGCCCGCCCGGAGCATCGTGCATCTCAGTCGTCGCCAGTCAGTCGACACCAGTCAGTCGTCGCCAGTCAGTCGACACCAGTATCGCCTGCCAACTGCCGGGCGATGAAGGCCTTCACCACGTCGTGCGCGAGCTCGGTCTGCGGCCCCGAGTCGAGCACCCACAGATGGCCGCTGCCGGAGAAGACCTCAAGCTGACACTCGCCGCCCGCGGCCCTATAGCTGGTCGCGAACCGTTCCTGGAACTCGGGTAGCACGTTGTCGTCGTCACCGCCCTGCATGATCAGCATCGGCGGCAGGTTCACCGGCTCACCGCGGTCGAGCATATGCTGCGGATTGGCCTCCTCGATGCTCTCCCAGGGGTCGAAGTAGGTCTTGGTGTAGCCGATCATCTCGGCCCGCTCCCGGCGCACCGCGTTCTCGTATCGCGCCAGCGGATCGCTGATGGGTGACCGCGTCGCGACATAGCGCACGTGGCTGTCGATCGCCGGATGTCCCGACAGCTCGATGGCGTTGTATCGAGGGTCGTCCGGACGCATGGCGATGAGCTGGGCGACATGACCGCCACTCGAGCTGCCGAGCAGGCCCAGGGTCGCCGGGTCGGCGTTCCAGTCCGCGGCCCGCAGCTTCAGCCAGCGCACGGCATAACAAGCGTCCTGCACCGAGGCAGGGTACGGCGCCTCTCCGGCGAGACGCATGTCCACCGAGACCACCAGCATGCCACTGCGGGCAATGGCTTCGGCCATCTGCGTGTTCGCCATCCGGTCCTTGAAGTTCCAGGCACCACCGTGCAGGTCCAACAGTACCGGAAACGGACCGTTCCCCTGAGGCTGACAGATGCGTGCCATCAGCGTGCGATGCGGAGTTTCCCTGAAGGTCTCCTCCCAGATGCGGATCTCGTACTCGGCTGAAGGGTCGTAGCCAATGGCCATGGAACATCTCCGCGGACGGTTTGAACAAGACGCTCGATCGCACGAGCAGTGCACTGCGCGCGTCGACGGATGGCGCATGCAGGCAAGCACCCGAAGCGGCAACACGCAATCTACCAAGCCCAACGACTTGCGGCCAACGACTTGCGCAAACGTCGCGCGACAGCCGATCATGCGTGACAGTTCATCTCGTCCCGGGGTCATGCCAGGTCGCCGCACGCCATC
>JAGRHX010001268.1 GCA_020444775.1 Gammaproteobacteria bacterium | reverse complement strand
CGGCGAGATCGCGACGCGCGTGCTGCAGCGCGCGCGTGCCGTGTTCTCCCGCGCCGTCGCCCTCGGCTACCGCGAGATCAATCCCGCCTTGGGCCGGCGTAGCCGACGGTGAAGCCAGCCCGGCGAGCGCCACAATGACCTGAAGCCGCGCAAGACGGGTCAACGGATCGCACTCACCGCCGAGGAGCTGCCGACCTTCCTGCATGCTCTCGATACCTACAACGTGGATGGACGAAGCGTACCGCGAGCACGATACTGCCATCTTCAGCCCATTCAGCCTGTCCGGATCCTGGAGATCGGTGCATAGGCCTGCTACGAGGGCACACGGAGCGCGTCATTTTTCGCAACGCGCACTGGCTTGACAGGTAAGGACGCGAACTATGGAGCCGCGCAAGTACGGACCGTTTCCCTTCCGCCCGATCAATCGCCGCCCAGCGCTGCATTTTCCAAACGGCGAGCGGATTGCCTTGTGGGTGATTCCCAACCTCGAGGTGTTCCACCTGGACACCCCCATGCCAGGTGACACGCTGCAGCGTCCGGGCACGGCGGGCGCACAGGTGCCGATGGTGCGTGAATGGGCCCAACGCGACTACGGCAACCGTGTGGGCGTATACCGCATGATGGAGGTCATGCAGCGTTACGAGGTCCGCGGTACCGTTGCGCTCAATAGCGACTTGTGCGATGCGCATCCGCAGGTCATCGAGGATACCCGGGCGCTGGGCTGGGAGTTCATGGGGCACGGCAAGACCAATACCCACCGACAAACCGAGATTCCGCCGCAGACCGAGCGGCAGCATGTCATGGACATCTTCGAGCGGATCGAGCGCGCTACGGGGACGCGACCCAAGGGTTGGCTGGGACCGGGCTTACAGGAGACCTGGAACACCCTCGACTACCTGATCGAGGCGGGCTGCGAGTACGTGGCCGACTGGGTCAACGACGACCAGCCATACTGGATGGAAATCGGCGGTAAGCGTCTGGTATCGATTCCCTACTCATTCGAGGTGAACGACTCGGTCAGCATCGTTCGCAACAAGAACAGCCCCCTGGAGTTCGAGCGCATCATCCGAGATCAGTTCGACGTGATGTACCGGGAGGGCGAGAGCTCCGGGCGGGTGTTCGCGATCTCCTTGCACCCATACATCATTGGCCAGCCGCATCGTATCGGCGCGCTGGATCGCGCGCTCGACTACATCTGCGGTCATGCCGGCGTGTGGAAGGCCACGGGCTCGGAGATCGTGCGGTACTGCGTGGAAACCGGGCAGGTGCTCGACTAAGGTCCCATCAGGGTATTGTCGACGCAGGTCTCGTAACTCGCACCGGTGCGGATGAAGCCGGTCGAGAGCATCGATTGGCGCAAACGCTCGAACCCAGCTCGGGGCAGCTCGCCCGTGCGATTGTAGATTTGACGGTCTCGATAGCGGTCGATGCAGGCGGCGATGAGCTTGACGTCGTGGTCCGGGAAGTACGGTTCAAGCGTCCGCGCGGTGTACATGGGATCATCGGTGTAGACGGCCGCCACCGACCGCGCCATGGCACGCGTCATGGCCCGGAACGCCTCGCGGCGTGTCGGCAGCTTGTCACGCCGGGTGTAGAAGCTCGTATAGGCGGTCGGGCCGCGGTCCGCCGAGGCGACCAGCACCTCTAGACCGGCCTGCACGGCCTGCTCAACGTAGGGCTGAAACGCCTGGAACACGTCCAGCTCACCGGCCAGCGCGGCGGCAAGATTGTCCGCCATACCGCGGTTGGCGACGACCTCGAGCGAGCCTGGATCGATACCGGCGTCGATGAGGTCCTGTTGCAGGCAGATCCAAGGCGTCGGCACCTCGTTCACAACACCGATACGCAGCCCGCGAAGCTGCCCGAGGCTGAAGGGGCCGGCAGGCGGGCGACCGACCAGGAAGAACGGGTCGCGGCCGATGACCTCGCCAAAACAGACCAGGTCCACGTCGGGATCCTCGTCATACGATTTCAGCACACGCAGCGGACCGCCCCAGCATACGTCGACATCGCCGGCGATGGCTCGAGCGGCCGTGTCGAGCGGGCTGGCAGACTCCTCGAGCGCGACATCGACCCCTTCGTCGGCGAACAGGCCGCGCGCGTGAGCCAGATAGAACGGCGCGTAGAAGACCGCGCGCAGGTTCTCGAGCAAGGTGATGCTGGTCATCGGAGTGTCTAGTTGCAGGGAATGAACCAGACGTTAGAGCATAGCAGACAGCAGGCCGTGGATGCGCTCTAGCGCTGAGCCCGGGACATATCTGTGGCATAGCGGTTGCATCGCCGGCCTGCGGACGCAAATCCTGTCGCAACACAGCTTTCGAGGTCGCAGACCATGCCCAGAAAAAGCGCATTCGCCACCACGGTGGCGTGTCTCATCGCACTATTCTCGTGCATCACGCCCGTGAAGGCAGCTCCGGAGAGCGTCAATATCGTAAGCGGTGCCTCGGGCGGCTCGTGGTACCCGATTTCCGTAGGACTGGCACAGGTGCTCACCAAGGCCGGCACCAAGGCCAGTGCCACCCTCGGCGGGGGCAATGCGAACCTGGTGTCCGTATCGTCCGGTAAGGCCGATCTGGGTATGACCTTCACCGTGAGCGCCGCCATGGCGGTCAACGCGGAAGGTCCTTTCAAGAAACCGATCACCAGTAACCGTGGTCTTTTCTTGATGTTCGACAACGTGTTTCATACACCGGTGAGCGTGGAGAGCGGCGTCCAGTCCTACGCCGACTTGAAAGGTAAGCCGATGGCCTTGCAGCCGCTCGCGGCAGGCACAACGACCCAGTTCCGCATGATATTGGCGGCACATGGGCTGTCAGAGGACGATCTGAACGTCATCCTGCGCGGCGGTCTCACCAACGGCGCCGATGCCATGAAGGACCGGCGCGCGGTCGGCTTCGTCACGTCCACGGCACCGCCGAACGGTACGATCTCCGAGCTCGCGGTGAGTCTGCCCATCCGCCTGCTTCCGCTCAGCGATGACGGTTTCGCCAAGCTCAAGGCCCAGAACGACGGATTCCAGCGCGCATCGATTCCGGGTGGGACCTACAAAGGTATCGACGAAAGCGTGCCGTCGGTTGGCGCGGCTACCTTCATGTTTGCGAACGAGTCGATGTCCGATGAGGACGCATACTGGATCGTGAAGGCCGTCGCGGACAACCTGGACGCGGTGCGCAAGCTGCATGCCTCGATGCGATCGCTCGACGTGGCGCAGATGGCAAAGGTCGCGGGTATTCCGCTGCATCCGGGTGCAGTGCGCTTCTATCGTGAACAAGGCGTGCTCAAGTAGCACGCACCGTACGTCCTGGCCTGGCCTGGGCCTGGCGTGGCACGGCGCTTGGGTCGTCACCCGATCAGCGTGATTGCTCAACGGGCGTAGCGCGCATCAGCGCGATAGAGGTTAGCCACCAATGACCGAATCAGGGGCTCCGGACTCTTCCGACAGTGCCGTCGTGCGCGCCTTGCGCGTTGCGATGGCACTGGTCGCGATCGCAATGTCCTTGTTCCACCTGCTCACGGCCTACCCCGGCATTGGCGCGCCACGCAACGAGGTCTTCCTGCCCGCGCATCTCGCCTTCGTGCTGGTAATCCTCTATGGCGACGCGTTCGTGGTTACGCTTTCACGCCGTCGTATCGCCGCAGCCTTGCTGAACGCGGTGCTCATCATCGCGAGCATAGCGCCGGCGGTGTATTTGATGACCCATGCCGAGGACATCGCCAACCGCTTCGCCTATGCCGAGCCTCTGGAGCCCATACAAGTCGCCTATGCGATAGCACTCGTGGTCGCAATCCTAGAAGCGGCACGCCGCACGGTGGGTCTGGTGCTGGTCGCGGTGATGATGGCGTTCCTGATTTACGGCTGGCTCGGTCAGTCCATGCCAGGGGTGCTCTACCATCAGGGCTTCACGGTCAACCAGATCGCCGAGATGATCTATGCCACCGGCGATGGTCTGTGGAGTGCGCCGATCCGAGTCTGCGCCAGCTTCATCTTCTTGTTCGTGCTTTTCGGATCTTTTCTTCTCGCTTCTGGCGCTGGAACCTTCTTCACTGATCTAGCCTGGTCGCTGACCGGCCGCTCCACAGGTGGTCCCGCCAAGTCGGCGGTGGTGGCAAGCGCGTTCATGGGGATGCTCTCGGGCAGCTCGGCGGCCAACGTGGTGACCACCGGTTCTTTCACGATACCGGCGATGAAGCGCGTCGGCTATCAGCCCGCCTTCGCCGCGGGCGTCGAGGCCGTCGCCTCGACGGGCGGTCAGCTCACGCCTCCGATCATGGGTGCCGCCGCATTCTTGATGATCGAATTCGTCGGCGTGAGCTATATCGAGATCATGCAGTTTGCCATCATCCCGGCGATTCTTTACTTCTTCGCCGTGTTCATGATGGTGCACCTGGAAGCGCGTCGACTCGGGTTGCGGCCAGACCTCAGCGCGGAGTTGCCGCGATTGGGCGATGTCCTGCGCCGACGGGGTTACCTGATGCTGCCAATCGTGGTGCTGATGTACTACCTGTTCGAGGGCTACACGCCTTCGGCTGCGGGCTTCTTCTCGATCGTCTCCTTGGTCGCGCTGGTGCTTCTCTTCGATGCCGACAAGCGGCGCATGATGCACCGGGTGCTGTGGCAGGCGATGACGGAGGCACCGCGCATGATGGTGGCAGTGACCGTGGCCTGTGCGATCGGCGGCATGATCGCCGGCGTGATCCTGCTCACCGGCCTGGGCGTGCGGATGAGCAGCATAATTCTGGACATTTCGGGCGGTGTCATGATCGCCGCGCTGTTGCTCACCATGCTGACGGCCGTGGTGCTAGGCATGGGCATGCCGACTTCTGGCGCCTACATCATTCTTGCCGCGCTGCTGGGATCGGGCTTGACCAATCTGGGCGTGCCCGAGATTGGCGCACATATGTTCATCATCTTCTGCGCAGCCATGTCCGGGATCACCCCGCCGGTGGCGATCTCATCCTTCGCCGCCGCGGCCATCGCCGGTTCCGACCCGTGGCGCACCAGCCTGGTCGCCATCAAGCTCGGCCTGTCCGTGTACCTGATCCCCTACATGTTCGTCTACGGGCCCGCACTGCTCGGTTTCGGCACGGTGCTAGAGGTATCGACCACCGTTCTCACCGCGCTGATCGGCATCACGGCACTTTCAGTAGCGTGCATCGGCTGGTTACGTCTGGAACTGCGCCTACACGAGCGCGCACTCGCCTTCCTTGCTGCGGTGCTGATGATGTACGCTGGATTGGTCACGGATCTGCTCGGCCTGCTCGTGATAGGGCTGCTCGGCGGCTCGATCCTGCTGCGACAGCGCCAGATCGGTCGGGCGGCGCACGCGCGCTGAGCAGCCCGTGTCACACGCCGCTCGCGGAGACCACGACCGATGCCCAATACCCTTCAAACGAGCCCGCTCTCGCCGACGTTTGGCGTCGAGGTAGCTGACGTCGATTTGTCCCAGCCGCTCGATGCCGCAACATTCAACGCGCTCGATGAGCTGCTTGCCGATCGTTCGCTGCTGCTGTTTCGCGGTCAACATATCAGCGATGCAGATCTGGTTGCGCTCGGCCGGCG
>JAGRHX010001267.1 GCA_020444775.1 Gammaproteobacteria bacterium | reverse complement strand
TCAGCGCGCTACTCTGGTCAAGAAGCTCGGTCTGGCCCGATCCCGCGCCCGAGCATGCCGGCGACACGAAGATTATGTCCGGGTTGGCCGAGGGGTCGGCCGCAAGTAAGCTTGCGAGGCTACCGGAACCGAGCTGGACGTCCGTCCCGTCCGTGACCAGCGTTGCGCCGAGGTCTTCGACGAATTGTTCGGCTTACGCATCGGCGGCGATCAGAAGCGCATTGCGGCGTGGCTTGGGGTGTTCCGCGTCACCGGTTTCGTGTGACGCCGCAGATGATTCAGTCACCATAGACGAGACCGCCTCTGCGGAGGCGTCAACCTTCTCACTCACGTTGTGTTTCGTCTTCTGGGCGATGATCAGGCTGGTGCCCGGTACCGCGAGCGCCGGACGGTCGCGACCGTGCGAGTCGATAGCGGTGAAACCTGCCTGCGCGATGGCCTGCATCCAACTCTCTTGGTCGCGCAGCCGCCCGTAAGCAACGCCGTCGATCATAGCGGTGTCGAACCAGCCCTGTGTGCCAGAGAAGACGACGTCGTGGAATGCGGTCGGTTCGGTTTCCGAAAGAATACAAATGGCGTTCGCAGCCATCCGGGTTTTCAGCCCGGCAAGTACAACCCCGCCATTCTTGAGCTGGTGGAGGCCGTTGGCTGACACGACCACGTCGAATTGCCCGAACGTATTCAGTTCTTCGAGTGCGCCGGTCACATGCACCGCATCGAGACCCGGTGTGCGGGCATAGAGGTTGGCAATACGCGCAACCCAGCTTTCGTCCGTATCAGCGACGACGAGGCTGGGGCGCGCCGAGCGGACCGGGCCATTGGCGAGCAGCGGCAGTAGCGCCCGCGTCAAACCGCCAGCAGCGATACCGAGCTGCAGGATGCGCAGCGGTCGGCCATCGGGCCAGCTCGTCATAATGGCACGTAACGTCGCAACGACGCGATCGATCTGCGAGCGTGCCAGCGGGGTGGCACAGTAGAAGTGCTCGAGAACCGAACTCGAGAACACATCCGAGGCTGTCGGAGCACCGACCGCGTCATCATCCGCGCTGTTCTCGATTTCAGGGTCGATTTCGCTGTTTGTCTCGGCTGGTGTGGTGAGCCACGCCTGCAGGTGGGCAACGGCGCGCAGGAGCATCGTGCATTCGGCTGACCACGCCGGGTCGTCCTGTAGGACGGTTGCGACGATCTCGCTGAGCGGTGGCAGCGGGCAGTCGGATTGCGCCACGAGTTTCCAGCGAAGATTGCCCTCGATGGCTTCTGCCAGTTCGGAACTCGCGAGCAGCGCGACGAGGCTCGTCATGACCGTTACAGCGTCGCGTGAAAGATGGTTCCAGGCCGGTGCGTGGAGTGTTTCGTCGTCGACATTGTCGTTGTCGCTGCCACAATCGGCAAAGCCGGTGCGGCCGGGGGCCAGATCGATCGTATCCGAGCGGTCCGCGAAGCCGAGGACGATATCATAGGCCGCGCGCCGTGCCGCCATGTCGAGGAGAAGCCGGTTTTCCTCGCAATGCCCGGCCTCGCGCAGAGGAGCGATGCCATCCTCGATCAGGGTTGCGACAGACCCGAGTACGGGAGCTGCCGAGATCCCGCCTGTGCCAGGGAGCGGGCGCAGGAAATGATGGATGTGGTAGGCGGCTGCGGAAAGTCCGACGCGATGGACCAGACTGGAGGCGCGGAAGCGAACGTTCTCAGCGACGGCAACCAGAGTGCCGTCTTCAGCGAATAGCTCGAAACCGGCACGGACCGCGCGCGTGTTGAAGCTTTCGAGGTGTATGCGGGCCGTGCGAATACGCTGGCCGGGCGCATAGACGCGCAGGCGGCCGAGGTGCACCGG
>JAGRHX010000081.1 GCA_020444775.1 Gammaproteobacteria bacterium | reverse complement strand
CCGAGATCAACGAGGCGATGAAGATCGCCTGCGTGCACGCCCTGTCGGAGGTGGCGCAGCAGGAGCCGTCGGACATCGTCAAGCAGGCCTATGCCGCCGAGCCGCTGACCTTCGGCCCGCAATATCTGCTGCCCAAGCCCTTCGATCCGCGGCTGGTGACCGACGTCGCGCCGGCGGTGGCGCGCGCGGCCATGGAGAGCGGCGTCGCGACCCGGCCCATCGAGGACTTCGAGGCCTACCGACGCAAGCTCAGCCGGCTGGTCTATCAGTCCAGCGGCGTCATGGAGCCGGTCTTCCTGCGTGCGCAGGCCGAGCCGATGCGCCTGGTGTACGTGGACGGCGAGGACGAGCGGGTCCTGCAGGCCACCCAGCAGGTGATCATGCGCGGCATGGCACGGCCCATCCTGCTGGGCCGCGAGGAGTACATCATCGGTCGGATGACCGCGATGGGACTGCGTGTCGAGCCGGGTCGCGACTTCGACATCATCAACCCACAGGACTCCTCGCGGCATCTGGATTTCGCGGAGATGTACCTGGAGCTGATGGGGCGCAAGGGCGTGTCCATGGCACGCGCCGACCGGGTGCTGCGCAACCGGCGCACGGCTTTCGGTGCGCTGCTGGTCCGTAACGGCGAGGCCGACGCGATGATCTGCGGCACCTCGACACCGTTCAGCCGACAGCTGGTGCACATTCGCGACGTGATCGGCAAGGCCGAAGGGGTGCACGAGCTGTCGACCATGGTCGCGCTGATCCTCGATCAGGGCACCTTCTTCATCTGCGACACCCATGTCAGCGTGCGCCCGAAGGCACGGGCGCTGGTGGAGATGACCCTGCTCGCGGCCCGTGAGGTGCGGCAGTTCGGGATCGAACCGAAGATCGCGCTGCTCTCACACTCGAACTTCGGCACCTACGAGGACAAGTACGCGCGGCGGATCCGCAAGGCGGCCGAGATCCTGCGCCTGGAGCATCCGGAGCTGGAGGTCGACGGCGAGATGCATGGCGAGGTGGCGCTGTCGGAGGCCATGCGTAAACGCGTGCTGCCGAGCTCGAAACTGAGCGGCATGGCCAATCTGCTCATCATGCCCAACATCGATGCCGCGCATATCGCCTATACGATGCTGAAGATGCTCGGCCAGGGCGTGACGGTGGGGCCGATCCTGCTCGGGGCGGCGCGTCCGGTGCACATCGCCACCCAGACCATCACCGTGCGCGGGCTGGTCAACCTCAGCGCCTATGCGGTGGTCCAGGCGCAGACCATGCGTGCCGGCGCGGCACGCGGCGATGTGCCGGCGGGGATCGGCGCGGTGGCCTCCTGAGGGGGCAGTCCCGACGCGCCGGGGATCATGAGTCCGAGGGGCGTCAGATGGGCGCTTGATTGACCGGTGTGGGTTGCCAAATCGCGCGCTTTGCCTATCATCGGCCGGCTGATACGCCGGTCGGCCGCAATCCGGCCACGCCGGACCGCCCAATCCATCCATGCTGGCCTCGCGCCGACCCGCCTGCGCGGTCCGGCCAGCCCACCCGGGTCTGTTCAATGCGTTCACATTTCTGCGGCCAGGTCACGGAATCGCTGCTCGGCGAGACCGTGACCGTGTGTGGCTGGGTCAACAAGCGTCGTGACCATGGCGGCGTCATCTTCGTCGATCTGCGCGATCGCTCGGGCATCCTGCAGGTGGTCATCGACCCGGACACCCCCGAGGCCTTCGCGCTCGCCGAGCAGGTCCGCAACGAATACGTGCTGCGTTTCGAAGGTCGGGTGCGTGAGCGGCTGAGCGGGACCGAGAACCCCAACATGCCAACCGGCAAGGTCGAGCTGCTGGCCAAGCGCCTGGAGTTGCTGAACCGCGCCGAGACGCCACCGTTCCAGCTCGACGAGCCGCACGTCGGCGAGGACGTGCGCCTGACCTATCGCTACGTCGATCTGCGCCGCGCGGAGATGTTCCAGCGTCTGCAGACGCGCAGCCGGCTGACCCGGGCGATCCGCGAGTTCCTCGACAACGAGGGCTTCCTGGATGTCGAGACGCCGATGCTGACCAAGTCCACGCCCGAAGGCGCCCGTGATTATCTGGTGCCGAGCCGGGTGCACCCGGGCAACTTCTATGCGTTGCCCCAGTCGCCGCAGATCTTCAAGCAGCTGCTGATGATGTCGGGCTTCGAGCGCTACTATCAGATCGTCCGCTGCTTTCGCGACGAGGACCTGCGCGCGGACCGTCAGCCGGAGTTCACCCAGCTCGATATCGAGACCTCGTTCCTGACCGAGGCCGAGATCCAGCAGCTCATCGAGCGGCTGTTGCGTGCAGTGTTCAAGAACGTCGTTGACGTCGACCTGCCCGATCCCTTCCCGCGCATCACCTGGGCGGACGCCATGCAGCGCTATGGCACCGATCGACCTGATCTGCGGATTCCGCTGGAGCTGGTCGAGCTCTCGGATCTGCTGGCCGCGGTGGATTTCAAGGTGTTCTCCGGTCCGGCCAACGATCCGGCTGGCCGGGTCGCGGCGTTGCGGGTGCCGGGCGGCGGTGCGCTGCCGCGCTCGACCATCGACGACTACACCCGCTTCGTCGGCATCTATGGTGCCAAGGGGCTGGCCTACATCAAGGTCAACGATCGGGCCGCCGGGCGTGAGGGGCTGCAGTCGCCGATCGTCAAGTTCCTGGACGATGCGGCCATCGACGGCATCCTCGAGCGGACCGGCGCCGTCGACGGCGATCTCGTGTTCTTCGGCGCCGGCAAGACCTCCGTGGTCAATGATTCACTGGGGGCCTTGCGGGCGCGCGTCGGTGAGGACATGAACCTGGTCGAGCCCGGCTGGCGGATCGTCTGGGTGGTGGACTTTCCGATGTTCGAGTACGACGAGCGCGAGAAGCGCTGGGCGGCGTTGCATCACCCGTTCACCGCCCCGGCTACCGACGACGTGGCGGCGATCGCCGCGGATCCGGGCGGCTTGCTGTCGCGCGGCTACGACGTGGTGCTCAACGGCTACGAGATCGGCGGCGGTTCGGTACGTATCCATCGCGAGGACATGCAGCAGGCGGTGTTCCAGGTGCTGGGTATCCCCGAGGCGGAGGCCGAGGCGCGCTTCGTGTTCCTGCTGCGGGCGCTCAAGTACGGCTGTCCGCCGCACGGTGGCATCGCCTTCGGCATCGACCGTATCGCGATGCTGATGACCGGTTCCAGCTCGATTCGCGACGTCATCGCCTTTCCGAAGACGCAGACCGCGGCCTGTCCGCTCACCAATGCGCCGTCGCCGGTGGACGAGCGCCAGCTGCGCGAGCTGGGGCTGCGGATCCGCAAGAGCGAATGATGACCCGCAAGATGTGAAGGATGTCGCAGTTCTACCGCTGAAGTGTATAGCGCATACAGCGGTGGGAGCAGCGATGTTGTTGGCACGACGAGCGCGGCGGCGCGGGGACATCGACCATCAGGGCAACGGTGGGTACCGGGGATTTCGCGGTCATTGGGGCTACTGGCTGCCGGTAGCGATCTGCATCGCCGCCATCGCGCTCAATCTGCAGCGGATGAATGGCAGCAGCGCGGCCGTTGCCCGTGCCGAGACCGTGTCCGCGCTGAGCGCGCGGATGCAGCTGCTGGTGCAGCGTATCAGCTGGAACGCGGGCGGCTTCCGCTACGGTGAGGGTGACCCTGAG
The DNA here is from genome assembly GCA_020444775.1 of Gammaproteobacteria bacterium. Next base: position 4,643 of record JAGRHX010000081.1, on the reverse strand, counting down.
CTTGCCCGGGCCCTGTCGCGATCGACCGCCGCTTTGCTCGACGAGCTGGGCCTGAAGAAGCGCCTGCTCGGCGAGCTGCTGTCACCGGCGAACGACACGCCTCGGGCGCTCGCCGCAAGCTGGCCGGCGGCACATCTGGATTCGGCGCTGGCCGGCTTCGACCGGCGCGCTCGCCGGCTCAGCGATCTGCATCGAGGTGCGCAGCAAGGCGCCGCGAGTGGCGGGCCGCTGGACCACGAGGTCGAGCGCCTGCGTGAGGTTGCGCGCAATGAGCTGGACGGCGGTCTGTACGAGCTGCAGCTGTGGTCGACCCGAGCACGCGACCAGGCCCGAGCCGAGCAGGACAGGTTGCGCCGACACGCCCTGATTCCCTATCTCGGCCTGCTCACGGTGTTTGCGCTCGCGGCACTCGGTACGTGGCGCCGGGGCGCGGCGTGCTCAGGCCGCGCGCTCGGTCTGAAGCAGGTGTCCGGGGATCATCACCGCACCGTCGAACAGTAGTCGCGCGGTGCGCACCAGGCCGGCCGAGAGCAGCTCCAGACCGTCGCTGTTCGAGGGCCGTGCCCGCAAGGTGACGTCGATGAATCCCGCAGGGTGCTCGATCCGCACCACCTGCTCCCGATCCGCTTCGAGACTCGCGGTCGACACCTCGTTGGCGACCGTGCCGGGCACGATGGCGGCACAGGCAACACAGATGGAGCCGGTCGCGGCATGCGCCTCGTGAGCCTTGTCCGGCACCAGATACCGGTCGGATATGCTGCCGCCCGAGCGGGGTGGAGCGACGATACCGATCTTCGGCACCACCTTGTCGCTCACATCACCCAGCCCCATGCGTTCGCCGGCGATGCGTCGTACCGCCTCCAGACGTCGGAACATGTCACGGTCCGCGTCCAACTCCTTGGGGGTCTCGTAGCCCGTCTTGCCGATGTCCGCCGCCTTGACCAGCATCATCGGCATCGCGGCGTCCACGCACGAGACACGCAGACCGTCGATCTCGTCCACGGCGTTACCGGTGGGCAGCAGCCCGGAGGTGCGTGAGCCCACGCACTTGAGCACGTTGAGCGTGATCGGCGCGGCGCTGCCGGGCACGCCGTCGATGCGCACATCGCCCTCGTACTCGACCTTGCCGCCGGGTGTCTGCACCACGGCCTCGACCAGGCCGCCGATGTTGACCACGTTGATCCGTACCCGGGTCTGCCCGTCCTGGGCCTTGACCATGCCGCGCTCGATGGCGAACGGTCCGATCCCGCTGAGCAGATTGCCGCAGGTGGGGCTGGTATCGACGATCGGCTTGCCGATGATGACCTGGGCGAAGAAGTAGTCCACGTCCGCGTCCGGGTGGCTGCTGGGGCTGACCATGCAGACCTTGCTGGTGAGCGGGGTGGCGCCACCTACACCGTCGATCTGGCGATCGTCGGGCGAGCCCATCGCGGCCAGCAGCACGCGGTCACGCATGGCCGGATCGGCCGGCAGGTCGCGCTGGTCGAAATAAAGGCCCTTGGATGTGCCGCCGCGCATCCAGATGGCGGGAATGGCTTTCAGCATGTGATGGTTCCTCGCGCAACGCTGCTATTGGTGGCCGTCTCGCCTCTCGGGGTCTCAATGCATCTCGGGGGGGCTCAATGCACCGCCCGGTCGGGCGGCACCGGCTCGACGCTGGGCGCGCGAGCAGGCCTGGCCCCGGGCGAGGCATGATGCAGGATCATGCGCCAGCCCTGACCGTCGAAGCGATAGGCGTTGGTGGCGATGATAACGCTCAAATCCTCGAAACGGTCGCCATGATGGATGTTCTCGTGCACGCAGTGCACGCACAGGTGGGCATCGCTGAACACGACCTGATGGCTCAGCGTGATGCGCAGGCGGTGCTGGGGCGCCAGGATCTGCCGCCAGCTGTCACCGATTGCGGAAGGGCCACGCAGCACGGGACCCATGGGGTGAATGCAGCTGATGTCCGGGTCTTCCGACCAGACAGCTATCATGGCGGCGATATCGCCGCGCTCGAAGGCGGCGTAGAAGCCGAGCTCGGCCGCTTCGGCCGAGGCGAAACCGGGTGACGAAGATTGACTGCTCATGATCGGGTCCACGCCTGGTTGCTGGGTCATGCCGGGTGCAGCAGGTGAGCGGTGTCGTCGTGCCGCGCTTCGTGCTGCTGGCCACCACGGCTCACTATGCCAGCGTGCTGTTCGATGCGCTGCTGCGAGTCGACTGCGCGCCAGTCGCGGTGCTGATGGCCGGTGACGCCGGGGTGCGTGCTGCCAGGGACCGGGATCCATCCCCGGGACGGCCGCGCATCGAGCTGCCCCTGACCACACGCAGCCCCATCGAGCAGCGGGCCCGTCGACACGGCATCGAGCTGCTGCACTATCCGCGCACGGCGGCCGGTCGCGACCCACGACCTTTTCACATGCTCGCGCAACGTGGCGTGAGGCTCGGCGTAGTCGGCTGCTTTCCTTACCGGCTGGACGCCGCGAGCCGCGCCGGCCTGCCACTTGGCCTGCTCAATCTGCATCCGTCCCTGTTGCCCGCCTGGCCCGGGCCTAACCCGGTACGCGACCAGATCGAAGGTGGTGACGGGTGCTTCGGGGTCAGCTTGCACTGGCTGGACGACGGCCTGGACACCGGCCGGGTGATTGCTCAGGTCCGGCGCCGTGTCGAGCGCTCGGCGGCATTGTCACGGATCGAAGCCGCGCTCGCGGCGGATGCCGCCTGGCTGCTGCGCGCGGTGCTCGAGCAACCGGGAGAAATTCCCGAAGGTGCGGCGCAAACACGGTTCTGAGACGGTCGTGGCAGCTTTGAACCATGCATTTGCGATGGGTTTGGCACACTTCGCCGGGTCTGCCTGTTAGCGTTCCGGCGGGTCGTGCGCAAGGCTGCGTTGCGCATTGCCTCGGCTCCAGGGACCGGGGCTGTCTTCATCGACCTTACTTCTAGTTAAGGTACTTGGCGGGTCCGGTGCGAGCCGGCCCGCCTTTTTCAGGCGCCAACCACCGCTCCGTGACCGTCGAGGCGCCGCTTCAGATACAGCGTGGCGCGGCCGGATTCAGGCGTGCCGCGTCCATCTCCTCGGCGAAACCGAAGTCACGCAGATCCTCGATGCGCATCGGATAGAGGATGCCGTCCAGGTGGTCGCACTCGTGCTGGACCACGCGGGCGTGGTAGTCGCTGGCCTCGCGTTCGAAGTGCCGGCCGTGCAGGTCCTGGCCGCTGTAGCGGATGTGACGGTAGCGAGGCACCAGACCGCGCATGCCCGGGACGCTTAGACAGCCTTCGTAGCCGAGCTCGGTCTGCATCGAGAGCGGCTCGATGCGCGGATTGGCAAGCACCGTGCGGGGCACCGCGAGACGTGCCGGGGTGGCGTCGCCCGCGTCCGGCTCCGGTTCCAGCCCGAACACCACCAGCCGCAGGTTGACCCCGATCTGCGGCGCGGCGATACCGATGCCACCCTCGTCGGCCATCGTCTGCCACAGGTCCTCGACGAGTGCGGCCAGCGCCTCGCTGCCGAAATCGGTGACGGGGACGGAAGCCTCGAACAGGCTCGGGGTTCCCATTCTCACTACCGGTCGAACTGCCATCGGTGTTGCTCCAGGGTCGGTCGGTCGGGCGGGCGGGCGTGGCGCCCGGCGCGCGGGGCGGACCGGGGATGTTACACCGCCAGGCATGGCCCTGATGCGCTTCACGGGGGCTGACACGGGGACTTCGAAGAGGACTGCATGTGGCAGTGCAGCAGCGGGGCTCGATGCTGCTGCATAATGCGCGGATGAGCGATCCATGATGCAGCAAGCAACATCAAAAGACGTCGGCCCGGTGTCACGGGCACCCGGCAGGACTCCAGCCATTCAACGGAGCACGCGCAACCATGCAAGGCAAGAACGCACTCGTCACCGGTTCGACCAGTGGCATCGGCCTCGGTATCGCCAACCGGCTGGCAGCCGGTGGCTGCAACGTCATGCTCAACGGCTTTGGCGAGCCGGCGCAGATTGATTCGATCCGCGCCGACCTGGCGGCCCGTCATGGCGTGCGGGTCGAGTACTGCGCCGCCGACCTGAGCAAGCCCGAGCAGATCGACGAGCTGGTGCGCTCGAGCCGCGAGCGTCTGGGCGGCATCGACATCCTGGTCAACAATGCCGGAATCCAGCACACCGCCCCGGTGCAGGAGTTCCCGCCTGAACGCTGGGACGCCATCATCGCGGTGAATCTGTCGGCGGTGTTCCATTGCACGCGCCTGGTGGTACCGGAGATGCTCGAGCGTGACTGGGGACGGATCGTCAACATCGCCTCGGTGCACGGGCTGGTCGGCTCGGTGCACAAGGTCGCGTACATCGCCGCCAAGCACGGCGTGGTCGGGCTCACCAAGGTGGTCGCTCTGGAGACCGCGGAGAGCGGCGTGACCTGCAACGCCATCTGCCCGGGGTGGGTGCTGACGCCGCTGGTCCAGAAGCAGGTCGAGGCGCGGGCGAGCGCCGAGGGCATCAGCGTCGAGGCGGCGAAGCTGGAGCTGCTTTCGGAGAAGCAACCGTCCAAGGCATTCGTCACCCCCGAGCAGCTCGGCGAGGTGGCGGTGTTCTTGTGCACGGACGCCGCGGCCCAGGTTCGTGGCGCCGCATGGACCGTCGACGGCGGCTGGTGCGCCCAGTGACGTCAGC
>JAGRHX010001266.1 GCA_020444775.1 Gammaproteobacteria bacterium | reverse complement strand
TGATCGGCAAGGCCGAGCGCGGTCCGGCGACGGTGGAATCCATCGCCGAGCACAAGGCGGCCTATCTGATGGCGGTCGGTGGCGCCGCCTATCTGGTGTCCAAGGCGATCCGATCCACCCGTCTGATCGCTTTCGAGGATCTAGGCATGGAAGCGATTCGTGAGTTCGAGGTGCAGGACATGCCGGTCACGGTGGCGGTCGACTCCACCGGTGATGCCGTGCACAAGAGTGGCCCGATGAAGTGGCGTCGACCCGATATCGCCCGGATCAGGGTGGCGTGAGTAGATCACGATCGGAAATCGGCACGACCGATGGTGCGCCCGTCGGTCCACAGCGCAAACCGGAGAGCCAGACATGAGTGACGATACCCTGGACAAGGTCCACAAGAGCGACGCCGAGTGGCGTGCCGAGCTGACGCCCGAGCAGTACGAGGTGACCCGCCGCAAGGGCACCGAACGGGCCTTCACCGGCGAGTACTGGGACACCAAGACCGCGGGCACCTATCGGTGCGTGTGCTGCGATGCGCCGCTGTTCCATTCCAGCACCAAGTTCGATTCTGGCAGCGGCTGGCCCAGCTTCTATGCGCCGGCGGATCCGGCCTTGATCGCCGAGGAGACCGACCGCACGCTGTGGATGGTCCGTACCGAGGTGCTTTGCAGCCGTTGCGACGCGCATCTGGGCCATGTGTTCCCGGACGGGCCGAGGCCGACCGGTCTACGCTATTGCATCAATTCAGCCTCGTTGCAGCTGGACCCCGAGGAGTAGGCTAGCGGCGTGTCTTTGCTGCGGGTGGCACTTACCGCCTGGGTCCTTTTCGGTGATGAACGTCAGTCAGTTGCGATATCTGGTGGCGGTGGCCGAGCACCAGCATTTCGGCCGCGCCGCCGAGGCCTGCCACGTCAGCCAGCCCACGCTATCCACTCAGCTGAAGAAGCTGGAGGACTACCTGGGCGTGGTGTTCTTCGAGCGGACCAACAAGCGGGTCAGCATCACCCCGATCGGTGAGCAGGTGGTGGCCCGTGCACGGCGGGCGCTGGAGGAGATCGAGGCCATCCGCGAGCTCACGGCCGGACATGGCGGGCCGCTGGCCGGTCCGCTGCGTCTGGGCATCATTCCGACCCTGTGCCCGTATCTGTTGCCGTTCATGCTGCCGGGTCTACAGGCGCGCTTCAGAGCACTGGTGTTGAAGGTGATGGAGGACCTGACCGGGCATCTGATTCTCGCCCTGCAGCATCATCAGCTCGACTGCGCGCTACTGGCGCTGCCCACCGAGATGCCGGAGCTGAGCGAGATCCCGCTGTTCGACGAGCCGTTCTGGGTGGCGTGTCCGTCTGCTCATCCGCTGGCACGGGCCGATAGCGTTGGCCTTGATGCGTTGCGTGAGCAGACCATCCTGTACGTGGCCGAGGGCCATTGTCTGCGTGATCAGACCCTGGCGATTTGCGGTGAGCAACGCCACACGCAGGCCGGTGTGTCACTGCGCCCCAGCGAGGACTTCAAGAGCACGAGCCTTGAGACCCTGCGGCGCATGGTCGGCGCGGGGCTCGGTTTCACCCTGCTGCCGGCGCTCGCGGTCGACGATGCACGGCGCCACGACGAGGACGTGGTCTGCCGGCCGTTCGCGGGCGATGCCAGCCGGCGTATCGGGCTGGTCAGCCGCGCCACCCATCCCAATCCAGGCGAGCTGATGCTGCTCGCCCGCAATATCGTCGATCTGCTGCCGGCGAGCGTCGAGCCGCTGCCGAACCCGTCTTGAGCGAGTCCGGCAGCGGCCGCGTTCAGGCGCCTGCGCGGCGCAGCGCTTCGATTCGCTCTTCCAGCGGCGGATGACTCATGAACAGTCGCATCAGCTGCGAGCGACCGCCGGAGATGCCGAATGCACGGAGCTGGTCGGGCAGGTCGTTCTCGCCCTGGGCCGCGCGCAGCCGTTCGAGCGCCGCGATCATCGCGCCACGGCTGGCCAGCCGGGCGCCGCCAGCGTCGGCCCGGAACTCACGCTGCCGGCTGAACCACATGACGATGATGCTGGCCAGCACACCGAACACGATCTCGGCAAGGATGCTGGTGATCCAGAAGGCCGGACCGTGGCCTTCCTCGTTCTTGAACACCACGCGGTCGACCAGGTTGCCGACCACCCGCGCGAGAAAGATGACGAAGGTGTTGAGCACGCCCTGGATGAGCGCCAGCGTCACCATGTCGCCGT
>JAGRHX010001265.1 GCA_020444775.1 Gammaproteobacteria bacterium | reverse complement strand
GCGCCCTGTCCGGCGCCCTGGCGCGTGCCGTGGATGACGCAACCCGGGGTGACCGTGGCCGAGAGCTTTCTCATCGTTGGTGGCGGACTGGCCGGCATGCTGTTGGCCCGGGCGCTGCGTGCGTATGGATTGCCGGTGTTGCTCGTTGACGATGAACATCCACAGGCGGCGAGCCGGGTTGCGGCCGGTCTGGTCAACCCGCTGGCTGGGATGCGCTTCAATCCCCCGCCTGGGATCGCAGCCTGGCTCGAGGCCGCGCGGCGTACCTACGAGCAGGTCGAGGCCGAACGTGGTGCCGCGGTGTTCCATCCGCTGCCGATGTATCGACTGTTCCGCTCCGAACAGCAGATCAGATTCCATACCCGGCGGCTCGAGGATCTCCCCGAGCATCTCCATCCACAGGGTCTGTTCGGTCCGCGCCTGCCCGCCGGCGAGCTGGCCTTCTCGAGCGATGGCACCGGCATCCGCGTGCGGGCGCCGCACGGTGCCTTCGAGCAGGCCAGCACCGGCTGGCTGCAGGTCAACGCCTTGCTCGAACACGAGCGTGAACGGCTGCGTCTCGCCGATGCCCTGGTGCTGGACCATTTCGACCCGGAGGAGCTGAGCATCCGCGATCGCCGCGGGGCGGCGCCCCGCTGGCGCGGCGAGCGGCTTGCCGGCGTCATCTTCTGCGAGGGACACAGGGGACGTGAGAATCGCTGGTTTGCCGATCTGCCTTGGGCCCCGGACAAGGGCGAGCTGCTGACCGTACGCCTGGAGCGGCACGACTCGCCGGCGGTCGGCGATGCGCCCGCTGATAGGGCACGCATCGTCAATGGCGCGCATTGGTTGATCCCGTTGGGTGGCAATCGCTATCGCTTCGGTGCCACCCATGAGCATCACCGGATCGATACCGTGCCCACCGAGTCGGCTCGGCGCGAGCTGCTTGCGGGGCTGCGCCGTATGCTGGCGTCTTCGAGCAGCTTCTCGGTGATCGACCATCGAGCCGGCGTGCGACCGGCCACCGCCGACCGACGGCCGTTCATGGGCGCACATCCGCGCCGTCCGTGGATGATGATATTCAACGGCTTCGGCGCACGCGGCAGCCTGAGCATTCCCTACCATGCCGAGCGGATGGCGGACTGGATTGCCCGTGCGAAGCCGTTGCCGGAGACGGCTCGCCTGGACCTACGCTGGCGGCACGCGGTGAGCGGCCGATGAGTGTCTCGCCGTCGTCCATGGAAGATGCGCCTCGCGCCCTGCCGCTCACCCGGCTGGCCCACGAGCGTTTGCGCGCGCATCTGCGCGAAGGTGACGTCGCTGTAGACGCCACCGTGGGTAACGGCCACGATACCTCTCTGCTCGCCGAAGCGGTCGGCGCCAGCGGCCGGGTGTATGGCTTCGATGTGCAGTGTGCCGCGCTGCGCAGCGCAAGGGCGCGGCTGACCGGGCGCGGGCTGCAGGACCGCGTGCAGCTCGTCCACGCCGGTCACGAGCGGATGCGCGAGTATCTGCCCGAGTCGCTGTGGGGACGAGTCGCCGCGGTAACCTTCAACCTCGGCTATCTCCCTGGTGGCGACCATTCGCTCGTCACCCGGCCAGTGACCACGTTGGAGGCGCTCGCTCAGAGTCTTGGGCTGCTCGCGCCGTCCGGCATCGTCAGCGTGCTCGTGTACGTCGGGCATCCAGGTGGCGACGCCGAGCTGCGCGGGGTGGAGGACTGGCTGCGGCGGCTCGACCCGGCGCCGGGCGTTGAGCGACACGCGGGTCGATCGCCGCGTTCGCCGGTGCTGTTCCTGATCCGCCCGACCGACCCCGGCGCGGCCGAAGATGGTCTGGTGACGAAGGGCCGGCCGTGACAGAGTCTGCTGTCTGGCCGGGTGCAACGTCGAGCCGTGGAGCGCGGGCTCGCATCGGATCACCAGCTGGAACCCCACCCGCATGCCATCTACAAGTCGAAGAACACCGCAGGAGGACGTATGCCGAAGCTTGGCTATCTGCTGCCGACCCGTGAGCGCATCATGGAGGATCTGCCCGAGACCGGGCCGATGCTGGACCTGGCCACCCGAGCCGAAGCGCTTGGTTACGACTCGATATGGGTTGGTGATTCGCTGCTGGCGCGACCCAGGCACGAGCCGATCACCCTGTTGGCCGGGGTCGCCGGTCGCGTGGCACGGCTGAAGCTCGGCACCGCGGTGCTGCTGCCGGCGTTACGCAATCCGGTGCTGTTGGCCCATCAGATTGCGACCCTCGACCAGGTCAGCGAGGGCCGGGTGATTCTCGGTGTCGGGATTGCAGCGGACGTGCCGAACATCCGCGCCGAGTTCGCGGCCGCCGGGGTGCCCTTCGAGAAGAGGGTCGGGCGCATGCTCGAAGGATTGCGCTTGTGCAAGGCCCTGTGGCGAGGCGAGCCGGTCGACTGGGATGGACGTTGGACGGTCCAAGGCGGCGTGCTCGGCCCGGTGCCCTTCCAGCCCGGCGGGCCACCGATGTGGTACGGCAGCCTGGCCGCCGCGGGATTGGCTCGGACCGCACGGCATTTCGACGGCTGGTTCCCGACCGGGCCCGACGCGGACGGCTATGCCCGTCATCTGCGGGACGTACGGCGCATGGCCAGCGAGGCCGGTCGTGACGGGCAGGCGGTGACCGCCGCGATCTACGTGACGGTCGCCCTGGACGAGGATGCAGCTCGGGCCGAGCAGCGTATCGACGACTTCCTGCAGTCGTACTATGGCGTGCCGGCGCACGTGATGCGTGCCCGCCAAGCGTGCTTCGCAGGTCCCGAGGCGGCGCTCGGCGAATGGCTGGATGCCTATGCGCGAGCCGGTGCCGAGCACATCATGCTGCGCTTCGCCGGTAGTCACGAGCAGCAGCTCGAGGCCTGTGCCCGGGTCGGTCGGCAGCTGGGCTGGCTCTGAGGTCCTCGCGACGCCAGCGGTCCTCGTCCATGCCGGCCGCTGGCTGGCGTGACGTGTCATTGCAGTTGAGGGGTGTCGCTGAGCGGTAGCCCGAAGCAGGTCGAATCGATGCTCGAATCCATAGACATGGTGCAGGTCGGGAACACGCGGGCGGCGTCCGTTTGCGGCCGGCTGTTCGCCGATCTGGGCGCACGGGTGACGCTCGTGCCGCTGTCCGATGGCGATGACGAGAGCGGCAGCGCGGTGCCGCGTAGTGCCTTGCTGGACACCTGGCTGGCTCGTGGCAAGCAGCTCGTTGCCCCCGTCTCGGACCCCACCGATCTCGTCGAACGGATGCGGGGTGCCGATCTCGTCGTGGTCTCCGCCGCGCCGTCAAGACTCGCCGAGCTCGGCTTGACCCCTCGGGCGCTGGAGACGTTGTCGCTCAGCGCGGCAGTGGTATACCTGACGCCTTTCGGTCTCGACGGTCCGCGGGCCGACGACCCGGCAAGCGATCTGACCTTGTTGTGCGCGAGCGGCATCGCGAAGCTGTTGACCGGCCAGGTCGATGATCTGAGCGAGGCGCCGGTGCGCGCGGTCGGTGATCAGTCCGCGTTCATCGGCGGTCTGGCCGCGGCCTGTGCCGGCATGCACCTGTTGCTGCTGCCCGCGGCCGAGGGCGGCGGCGGGCTGCGCTGGCTCGATGTCTCGATTCAGGAATCGCTGGCGACGCTCGACGTGCAGGAGCTTACTCGCGTCGGGCATGGGCGTGGTGAGCGCTCCCGGCGTCGGGTCGGGGACGGAAACGGCGCCACGGTGACCATCCTGCCGTGCGCTGACGGCTATGTCGCCATCTCACCGCGGGAACCCCATCAGTGGCAGCGCTGGCTGGGCGTCATGGGTGATCCGGCGTGGGGTGCCGAAGCGCGTTTCGCGCAGAAGTCCGATCGCGCCGAGCATTTCGATGCCTTGCACGCCTTGATGAGCGAATGGAGTCGCTCACGTGACAAGCACGAGATTGCGCGCGCGGCGCAGTCCGCGCACGTGCCGTGCTTCGCACTCGGGACACCGGCCGAACAGCTCGAGTCGACACAGCTGCGTGAGCGTCGCTTCTTCGTTGCCGGCAACCTGGATGATCGCGCCTTGCAGCTGCCCGGATTGCCCTTCGGTTTGAGCCTGCGCAAGCCGCCTGGCGCGCGAGCGCCGACACGCGTCGATGAGGCACCGGGCCTGCCGTTGTCCGGTGTACGGGTGCTCGATTTCAGCTGGGTGATCGCAGGTCCGACAACCACCCGCTATCTGGCCGCCTTCGGGGCCGAGGTGATCAAGGTCGAGGC
>JAGRHX010001264.1 GCA_020444775.1 Gammaproteobacteria bacterium | reverse complement strand
GGCGCGTACGCGGCGCTGACCGGATTCAAGGCAGGCAGCCTCGCCGTGGATCTGCTCGGGCCGCTGGTGTTGACGCTGAGCCTGCAGGGGATCGCGATCATGCATACGCTGAATCGCGGGCGCAGATTCGGTGGCATGACGCTGGGCATGTTGTATGCCGCGATGCTGGTGATTCCGACGCTGGCGTGGCCGATGCTGATCGCGATCGCGCTGCTGGATGGTCTCATCGACATCCGCGCGCGTGTCGGTTCGACCCGGGGTGACGGCTGATGGCCGTGACGCGGGTCGTGGAAACGATTGTGGAACGATTTTCTGGAATTTTTCTGGGAATTTTCTGGGAGTGATGTGATGCAGGTGATCTTGCTCGAAAAGGTCAAGAATCTCGGCGAGCTGGGCGACACCGTGAAGGTCAAGCCGGGCTTCGCCAGGAACTTCCTGATTCCAGGTAACAAGGCGGTGGCTGCCACCGAGGCGAACATCGCGCAGTTCGAGGCACGTCGTGCGGAGCTGGAGCAGCAGCAGGCCGAAGCCATCGCCGCGGCGCGCTCTCGTGCCGAGAAGCTCGAAGGTCTCACCGTCACCCTGCAGCGCAAGGCCGGTGATTCGGGCAAGCTGTTCGGATCGATTGGGGCCGCGGACGTGGCCGAGGTCGTCAGCCAGCAGTCCGACGGTGTCACGGTGGTGCGTCAGGAGGTGCAACTGCCGGGTGACTCCATCCGTCAGGTCGGCAACTATCCCATCCATCTGACATTGCACGCCGATGTCGGTGTGGACGTGACCCTGGTGGTCGAGCCGGACGCTTGATGACGTGTGTTCGGGAGTGTAGTTGCCGGTGATGGTTGAACATCGGCCGATGCCGGCGCGCGTCCGCGAGGCCGCGCCTCGGTGGCCGGGTGACGCCGGTATACGTCCGGTTTCTGGGGAAGGTCCCGGGCGATGTCCGGGCCAGTCCCCTGGACGATCCCACCAATTCGCCCACCAGTTCGCCCACCAGTTCGCACGTCGATGGCGGAATTCTCGCACCTGAAGACCCCACCGCATTCGGTGGAGGCCGAGCAGTCGATCCTCGGCGGACTGATGCTGGACAACGCGGCCTGGGATCGTGTCGCCGATGTGCTCCAGGAAGGCGACTTCTACCGCGGCGACCATCGGCAGATCTTCGCGATGATCCGCGCGCTGGCCGAGGCCGGCCGGCCGTTCGACGTGATCACCTTGTCCGAGCGGTTGGAGGCCCAGGGCCAGCTCGAGCAGGTCGGCGGGCTCGCCTATCTCGGCGAGATCGTGCACAACACGCCGAGCGCCGCGAACATCAATGCCTACGCCGACATCGTCCGTGAGCGCGCGGTCCTGCGCGGCCTCATCGAGGTCGGCACCAGCATCACCGAGAACGGCTTCAACACGCAGGGTCGGTCGGTCTCCGAGCTGGTCGACGACGCCGAGAAGCGGGTCTTCGAGATCGCCGAGCGCGGCGCCCGCGCGCGCAGTGGTTTCCAGGCGATCAAGGACGTCCTGGTCGGCACCATGGATCGCATCGACGAGCTGTACCGCAGCAAGAATGCGATAACCGGGGTACCGACCGGCTTCACCGATCTGGACGGTCGGACCTCGGGGTTGCAACGTTCCGATCTGGTCATCATCGCCGGTCGACCCAGCATGGGTAAGACCTCGTTCGCGATGAACATCTGTGAGAACGCCGCGATCAAGGCGCAGATTCCGGTGGCGATCTTCAGCCTGGAGATGCCGGCCGAGCAGCT
>JAGRHX010001263.1 GCA_020444775.1 Gammaproteobacteria bacterium | reverse complement strand
AGCACCACCATCAGCGCGACACCGGCCGGCGCCATCAAGAGCCCGGCTTGCGTTGCGCTGAACGACATCACGCTCTGCACGAACACCGGGATGAAGTAGGTGGTCGCGAACAGACCCGAGCCGAAGACGAAGGCGATGAGGCAAGCCGAGGCGAAATGGGTGTTGGCAAGCACCGCGAAATCCAACATCGGCGCGCGCGAGCGCACCTGGCTGACGACGAAGGCGGCGGTCGCGAGCAGGCCGATCGACAGATCCAGGACGATGCGGTCGGACAGCCAGCCGTAGCGCTGGCCGTTGCCGAGCACGGTGAGGATTGCCACCAGTGCCACCGACAGCAGGGTCACGCCCAGCCAATCGAAGGGCCGAGGCGTCTGTTCGGACTCGCGACCGGGCAGGAAGCTGGCACCGGCCGTGAGCGCGAGCGCGCACATCGGCAGTGGAATGAGGAACATGTAGCGCCAGCTCAGCGCATCGATGGCGAGCCCGCCGACCAGCGGCCCGATGGCCGGCGCCAGGACCACGCCCATGCTGTAGATACCCATGGCGAAGCCGCGTCGCTCGGGTGGGAAGACCATCGCCAGCACCACCATCGAGACCGGCTGGATGACACCCGCCGCCAGGCCCTGCAGGGTGCGCCCCAGCGCCAGCATCTCGATATTGACCGAGTTCGAACCGAGCAAGGCGCCGACCACGAACAGCAGCAGCATGCAGACGAAGGTATAGCGGGTGCCGAGCCGCTCCAGCACCCAGGCGGACAGCAGCTGGCTGACCGTCATCGCGGCCAGGAAGGCGGTGGACATCCACTGCACCTGATCCAGGCCGATGCCAAAGGTCCCCATCACATGGGGCACCGCGACGTTGACGATGGTCGCCGAGAGCACGGTGCTGATCGATGCCATCATCACCGTGATGGTCGCGATCCAGCGGTATACCGGACCGTAGCGCTCGAAGTAGCCCTCGAAGCTATCGCTCATCGCGTGTGCGTCGCGCCACCGGGGCCGACGCAATGCTCGCAGCCGACCGGCGTCACGCGAGGAGCGCGGGTTGCGGCCATCGCCCGCCTGACAGGGTCATCACTCAGGTCCTCCCGCTGGCAGAGGCTCGAAGTATTGGCGGCCGATACCGGCCTTGACAAGCCGGCGTCCGACACGGCTACACGCACGCGTTGCCTGATGCGCGGGCTTCGACGGAGAATCCGCTCCTCGACCCCACCCCCGGCAAGCCCCAGGTCATATCGAGCCGATGCAACAGAACATCCCCAAAGGCATCCTCTGCATCCTGCTCTCGACGCTGCTGCTGACCAGCCAGGACGCGCTGACCAAGTGGCTGCTGCAAAGTCACAATCTCGCCGAGGTGATGTTCTACAAGGGCGCGCTCTCGGTGCCCTGGTCACTGGCCCTGCACCGGCTGATGGGCAACTCGCTCGGCAGCCTCGCCTCGGCACGCCCGGGACTGACCACGCTGCGCACGACCATCGGTGTGGTCTGCACCGTGTTCGTGACGCTGTCGGTGCACTACCTGCCGCTCGCCGAGGCACTGGCGGTGATCTTCCTGAGCCCCGTGCTGCTGACCGCGCTGTCCGCGCCGATGCTCAACGAGCGAGTCGGCTGGCGACGCTGGCTGGCGGTGCTGGCGGGCTTTCTGGGCGTGCTGCTGATCACCGAGCCCGGTCAGGCACCGCTGAGCTGGACCATCGCCCTGCCCCTGATGGCGGCGCTCAGCGGTGCGCTGCGTGATATCTACACCCGTAAGCTCGGCGGCATCGACCCGCCGACCACCACCTTGTTCTGGAGCATGGTGGCCTCGATGGTGGTCGGCGCTCTGGCCATCCCCGTGCTCGGACTGGGCTGGCCGGCGGCCGCCGCCTGGCCGTTGTTCCTGGTCGCCTCACTGTTGGTGGTGGTGGCGATGTGGCTGATCATCCTGGCCTTCCAGCTCGCCTCCGGATCGGTGATCGCGCCGTTTCGCTACCTCTCGCTGGTCTGGGCGGGTCTCATCGGCTTCTTGGTCTGGGGCGACGTGCCGAGTGCCATGAAGATTGCGGGCGCCGCGGTGGTCTGCGGCAGTGGTCTGTACATCTGGTGGCGCGAGACACGCCGCGTGCCGGTGTGAGCCGGCGCACGCGGTCTGGCGAAGTCAGCGGCGGATGACATGCTTGCGCATGCTCGCCCGCAACGGGCCACAGCCGTTGCAGGCCCCGCAGCCGAGGTCACAGCCAGCGCCGTGGTCCCCGCGGGGCGTCGGTCCAAGCACGGCGCCGGTGCCGCCACGCGACGCCCGGCCGCCTCCCGACCAGCGCTTCGGCAGGTAACGACGCGCCAGGTATAGCACGGCCAGGACGACGATCACGGCGCAGAGCAGGGATTGCAGCATGGCTCAACCAGGTCCCGGCCAGAACAGTGCCACGTGGTAGGTGACGAACGAGGCCAGGTAGGCGAGCGCGAACAGATAGCCGGCCATCAGCGCCGGATAGCGCCAGCCGTTGGTCTCCCGCTTCACCACCACCAGCGTGGAGATGCACTGGGGCGCGAACACGTACCAGACCAGCAAGGACAGCGCGGTCGGCAGCCCCCAGCTCTGTGCGATCACCGGCACCAGGGAGTCGGCCAGGCCACCCGCGCTGCTCGACATCGCATAGACCGTGCCCAGCGCACCGACCGCCACCTCGCGAGCGGCCAGCCCCGGGACCAGGGCAATCGCGATCTGCCAGTTGAAGCCGATCGGTTCGAACACGACCTGCAGCAGGTGTCCGATCATGCCGGCCAGGCTGTAGGTGATCGCGGGCTGGGTGGCATCCACGGGTGGCCCTGGAAAGGTGCTCAGGAACCACAGCAGGATCATCATCGCCAGGATGATGCCGCCGACCCGCGACAGGAAGATCCGCGCCCGTTCCCACAGCCCGATCGCCAGGCTGCGTGGATACGGCCAATGATAGTCGGGCAGCTCCATGAGCAGGGGCTGTAATCGATCGCTTCGACCGAGGTGCTTGATCACGAAGCCGACCAGCATCGCGCTCAGCACCCCGGCCAGGTACAGCGCGAACAGCACCACCCCCTGCAGGTTGAACAGACCGCCAATCGTGGAGTCGGGTATGAAGGCCGCGATGATCAGCG
>JAGRHX010001262.1 GCA_020444775.1 Gammaproteobacteria bacterium | reverse complement strand
GCACAGCGACGAGATCCTGCGCGAGATAGAGGAGCGGACATGATCGACCGTAGACGAGTTACCCGTGCTCGCCCGCCGGCCGAGGCCCGAGGGGTTGAGCCCCGATGACCGAGGGCCGGACCCACAAGGACCGCTCGATCCGGGCAATCTTCTGGGACTTCGGTGGTGTCATCACCAGCAGTCCCTTCGAGGCCTTCAACGCCTATGAAGCGGAACGCGGTCTGCCCCGTGACTTCATACGTGGTGTCAATGCACGCAACCCTCACGACAACGCCTGGGCGCACCTGGAACGCGGAGACATCGATCTCGCGACCTTCTGCCATCGATTCGAGCAGGAAGCGCTGCAGCTCGGTCATCGGGTGCCGGGCGAGGACGTGCTGCGACTGCTCTCGGGACGGGTCCGACCGCGGATGCTCGCGGCGCTCGCGCGCTTGCGTGGGCATTTCAAGATGGCCTGTCTGACCAACAATGTGCGCCGCGGCCACGGTCCGGGCATGGCGGTCGATGCCGAGCGCGCGGCGCAGGTGGCCGAGGCGATGGGCTTGTTCGATCGCGTGCTCGAATCCAGCAAGCTGGGCGTGCGCAAGCCGGAGCCGCGTTTCTACCAGCTGGCCTGCGAGCAGATGTCCGTGGCGCCGTCCGAGGTGGTGTTCCTCGACGATCTGGGCGTGAACCTGAAGCCGGCGCGTGAGATGGGCATGCATACCATCAAGGTGACCGCTGCCGAGCAGGCGCTCAGCGAGCTGGGCGGCGTCCTCGGCATGAAACTCGAGTAGGAGATGTCAGCGTGCAATTCGGGATCAGCATACCGAACAATCAGGGTGTCGAGTCAGCACGAACGCTGGCGGACCTGGCCGCCGAGGCCGAGGCCGAGGGCTATGGCTCGGTGTGGGTCAGCGAGCATCTGTTCCACGCCAGCTATGTGGACAAGCGCCTCGGCAATCGGCCCTATCACGAAGCCCTGACGGTGCTCACGGCCTGCGCGATGCGTACCGAGCGTGCGTTGCTGGGCACCTCGGTGCTGGTGCTGCCGTGGCATCACCCGGCACGCCTGGCCAAGACCCTGGCGACCATTGACGATCTGTCGGCCGGCAGGGTGGTGCTTGGTATCGGCGTCGCCACCACCGAGGATGAGTTCCAGGCGCTCGGTGTTCCGTTTCGTCAACGTGGCCGCATCGCCAACGAGATGCTGGATGCGATGAAGACCTTGTGGCGCGACGAGTACCCCGAGCATCACGGTCGCTATCACGACTTCCAGGGGCTGCGCTTCTCGCCCAAGCCGGTGCAGAAGCCGGGCATACCGATCTGGGTGGGTGGCAACAGCGATGCCGCCATCGAGCGTATCGTGCGTCACGGCGACGGTTGGCACCCACTACGTCAGTCTCCCGAGGAGGTGGCGCAGAAGCGTGCCCTCATCCTGCAGCGGGCACGGGCGGCGGGTCGCAGCGATCTGGAGACGGTGCCGATCGCGGTGCGGCTGGCGGTGGCGTTCAAGCACCACGCCTGGGACAGACCGGTGGAGCAGCGGCGCGCGGCGCTCGGCAGCGCGGCCGAGATGCGGGCCCTTGTCGACGCCTATGCCGCGGCCGGTGTCACCCATGTGATCGTCGACTCGGGCTCGGGCAACCCGGCGGAGATCCGCGCCGTGCACCGGCGCTTCATCGACGAGGTCGCGCGCTGAGCGACGCGATGTCGCGTATCGGTCCCAACCCAATCTGCGCGCCACGCGCGCCCCGGAGGATGGTATGAGCTGCTTCGTCCTGGTTCACGGTTCTTTCCAGGGGGGCTGGATCTGGCAGCCCACCGCACGGCTGCTGGCCGCCGCCGGGCATGCGGTGTACACGCCGACCCTGGAGGGTTGCGCCGAACGGCGTCATGCCCTGCGTCCGGGGATCAGCGTGAGCAGCGCGGCCGGCGAGCTTGCCGATCTGTTGTTCTTCGAGGACCTTCAGGAGGTGGTGCTGGCCGGCACCAGCTCGGGCGGCATGGTCGTGCAGAAGCTTGCCAGCCTCGCCCCGGAGCGGATCGCGAAGCTGGTGTTCATCGACGCGCTGGTGCCGATGCCCGGCGAGAGCGTGACCGATATCGTCCAGCGGCAGCCCGGCGCGGCGCCCTATGCGCGGACCGAGCTTGCCCGGGGCCCGAGTCGTGAGCAGCTTGCCAGCGGGCTGTTCGCCGATTTGCAGGGTGAACAGCTCGAATGGGCGCTGGATCGGGCCACGATGCATCCCATCGGCCTGTCGGACCACGCGCCCGGTGAGCTCGATGCGTTCTGGGCGGCCAGCTGGTCGGTGACCGTCGCGCGCTGTACCCGCAGCCCGAATCCGCCCGAATCACATCAACGTCGCACCGCCGAGCACTTCGCCGGTCGCTATGTGGAGATCGATGCGGGTCATTATCCGATGCTCAGCCATCCGCGCGAGACCGTGCAGGCCCTCACCGGCTGAGCCCTGCGTCACCGGCCGGCCGTTACCCTCAGCCTTCGCGAGCCAGCGCGCGATCCCGTATCGCTTCGAAATCGTCGGGTCGAGGGTGGCGGCGGTCCCAGCGCCCGGCACGCCGCACCATTCCCGGTAGCGCGTGGCCGACCAGTGACTCCAGCAGGTCGGCGGCGTCGAGCAATACGTCCAGGTCCACACCGCAGTTGATGCCCATGGCCTGCAGCATGTGCACCAGATCCTCGGTGCAGATGTTGCCGGTAGCACCGGGCGCGTAGGGGCAGCCGCCCAGGCCGCCCAACGAAGCGTCGTAGCGACGGATGCCGCAGGACAGTCCGGCCAGCACGTTCGAAAGACCCATGCCCCGGGTGTTGTGGAAATGCAGGGTCAGGTCGATGCCCGGCCAGCGCTCGGGCAGCCCGGCGCAGAGCAGGGCGACCTGCGCCGGATTGGCCATGCCGGTGGTGTCGCACAGGGTCAGGCCATGCACCCCGCGCTCGACAAACCAGTCGGCGAGCGCCAGGACCTCGGTCTCGGCAACCGGACCCTCCATCGGGCAGCCGAAGGCGGTGGAGACCGAGAGGTTGATACGCGCCCGGTCGCGGGTCGTCTCGACGATCTCCGCGAGCACCGCCTTGGACTGCTCACGGGTCATGCGCAGGTTGGTCAGATTGTGGGTCTCGCTCGCCGACATGACCAGATTGATCTCGTCGACCCGGCAGTCCAGGGCCCGCTCGGCGCCCCTCAGATTGGGGACCAGCGCGACATAGTCCACCCCCGGCACCCGGTCGATCTGCTTCATCACCGCCTCGGCATCGCGCAGCGCGGGGATCGCCCTGGGGGAGGTGAAGGAGGTGACCTCCAGTTTGCTCAGTCCACTGCGACTCAGCCGGTTGGCGAGCTCGATCTTGTCCTCGGTGGG
>JAGRHX010001261.1 GCA_020444775.1 Gammaproteobacteria bacterium | reverse complement strand
GGAGTAGTGAGTATTGAGTTGGTCGAGCACAAACATCCAACTGGCGTTGGCAACGCTGCCCAAGGTCGCGGCGACGTGTGCGCTAAAGTCCGCTTCGTTTCGACTCGGTCCGATTCTGGGGCAGATGAGTTGGCCGGTGCTGACGTGAAAAGTGCTAATCAAGTACAAGGTTCCATGGCGCTGATATTCGAACTCGATGCGTTTCACCCAGCCAGGGCGAGTCGGTTTATTGGGGTACAGCCGCTCGCGCGCCCGGATACCCGGTTTCTCGTCCAAACTCACCACGGGGGCTCCCCGTTCGGCGAGCGCTGGGGCTTGCTGGTAGAGCGCGCAAAGCGCTTCGACCTCGGCTTGGTATCGCTCAGGCTCTTCGCGCTTGCCCTGCGAGTTGAGCCAATACTGACTCTTATGCGGTCGCAGGTCCGCTGTGCTAAATGGCGGTCGATGCCCAGCTCATCGGCCTTTTCCACATTGAGTCGACCCGTGGCCGGCATCAGGACGATGCGGCAACGTTCCACCAGCCGTTGGGGCGCTGTCTTCGAGCGCGCTATCTGCTCCAAAAGCCCGCGCTGTCGCGGGCTCACAGTAATCGATACCGACGGTGTTCCTGTGAGGACCTCAGGCGATGAAGGACTCCACGCTATGATTCCGTCTTGCGGACATTTACAAAGATTTATGGCTTCCGCCAATCACAACTAGTGTGGCTGGCAACCGAACACGGTTTGGTCTGTTCATGAAAAAACGATTCACGGTTCAAGGTTGGTATGGCGCCGACAACGTCGGTGACGAGGCCTTGCTTGATGGCATCATCAGTCAGCTACGCTCGCGGTTTGTCGATGCCGATATATGCGTTTTCAGCCAAGCGCCGGACTCCACCTCAGTCAGGCATGGTGTTCCCTCGCTGTGGAATCTCCCGACATCGACGTCTGGCATGTTTGCGGCACCGACGCTTTGGCAACTGAGGCGGGCAGCGCTCCCAAGCTTGGCGCGTCTGCTTCGCACCGATGTTTTCGTCGCCGGCGGTGGCGGCATTATCTCGGACCATCACCCGGGTCAACTGGATGGCTGGCTGTGGCGGATTCGCTTGGCGCAGCGGCTTGCGCGGCGCGTCGTGTGCTACGGCGTAGGGGTGGAGCGGATTCTATCAGAGGCTGCAGGTGAACGTTTGCGGGAAACACTCATCCGAGTGCCGATGATTTCCGTCCGGGACGAACAATCAAGGTCGGAGCTCGCACGCTGGGGCGTCGAGCATAACGTGGTACTGTCAGCCGACCCTGCATTTGTTCTCACGGTTGATAGCAACGCGCCATCCACGTTGACGGAGCCCGGGGCTATCCTGATCTGTGCAGTCAATCGCTTCCGCGGCGATCTGCTCGACCGATACGGGGAGCTGCACGCCGAGGCGCTCGCCCGATTCCAGGCAGGCCGGAGCCAGCCAATTCCGGTGTACTTGTGTCAGTTCATGGAGTCTGAAATCTCGCTCAAGACTTATCTTGCCGGAGTGCCTGGCTTTCGCGGTGCCCTGCCTCTATATAAGGAATCAGCTGCAGTCGTGCTACGAACTCTGGCGGACGCTTCTTTGGTTATCAGTACGCGTCTGCACGGTTTGATCCTGTCGCTAGTAGCGGGCGTACGATGCATTCCAATCGTTTACTCGTTCAAGGTTCAAAGCTGCGCTCAGACCCTTGGCATCGAGCAATTGGGAGTGGAGTTTGGTGATGGACTCGCCTGGCCAGCTCGGAAGCCGGAACCAGAGCGGCTTGCGGCAGGGATTGCGTCCGCTCTGTCCGCCCCACCTCCAGATCGTAGTTTGCTTGACCAATTGCGAGCCCGGGCTCAGCGGCAACTCGACGCCCTAGAGCACGTGGTCAGCACGCTAACCTGAACCAATATTTCCACGAGGTTCGCTTCTTGAGATTCTTCGTCGACGCGCGCGCAGTGCTCGAACACCAAGGTGGCGTGGCTCGATCAGTTCTTAGCACTGTCGCCGCTGCGAGTGCTGAAGGGCGGGCCGAGTTCGTGGTCCTCAACAACTATCCGGATAAGTGGACAGCGTTCCCGAATGTCCGAGTTCTTGGATACAAGGGGCCAGCCAGTAGCTCGATCGAGGCACGCACATGGTGGGAGCAGACTGTGCTTCGTCGGCTTGTCAGGGAGAGCGGTGCCGACGCCGTCTGGTCGCCATGGAACTGGGGGATTCCTGTCTCGCTAGGCTGTCCATCACTTCTCACCGTTCATGACCTGATTCCATTGCGTAGGAGGAACCCCATGGGGAGTCGCTACCGGTCGTTGGTGCTGCGACTTGCACTCTGGCACTCCCTCCACTCGGCTTCAGCGATCGCCACCCCGAGCGAATTTACCAGGAACGAGCTGATCAAGCGTTCGATACGGCCGAGCCGGGTGGAAACCATTCACTGGGGGGTGAGCTCAGCATTTTCTCCCAGGGCGGACAGCAGTCGATACGATCGGCCTGTTGATGCCGACGACCCTCGCGAGCTGTCACTGCTTTATGTGGGAGGCTGGGAGGAGAGAAAAAACCTCGCCGCGCTGTTCGATGCCTGCGCGCTTGTGGCGGCCGGCGGTGACACCGGCAAGGTCAAGCTCCGACTGACTGGCAGCGTCGAGAAACTCGCGCAACCAGCAGCCGCTGCATTGCAGCGCGCTTCCGAATGCGTCGATGTAGAGTTCCTCGGCCGTGTTGCCGAGGACCAGTTGCCGGACGTGTACCGAAGCGCGGACCTATTCGTCTTCCCGTCGCTTGAAGAGGGGTTTGGTTTTCCCCCGCTTGAGGCTCAGGCATCCGGAATTCCAGTCATTTGCGGAAGTGCGGACAGCATTCCGGAGATTGTTGGCGATGGCGCGATGATCGTAGACGTTACCAATGTCTCAGAGCTAGCCTCGGCGATTCACCGGCTTGCCTTGGACCCGTCGCTTCGCAAACAGCTGCGCGAAAGGGGTCTCGCGTCGGCCCGACGATTCAGCTGGCGCACGTGCGGGATGAGATATCTGGCAGCGTTGGAGCGCCTAGTACATCGGGGACTGTAGCGTAAGGGCTGCATTACCGGCGTAAGCTTGCCCGCCTGTAGGACAGGCGAGCGCTGTGCTCCCAAGTTCGAGGACTCGCATGCAATTTCGCCGAGTGTCTCGAGTGGCCGCTATTGGCTCCGCAGGACCTTTGCTAGTGCCGGCGTGAGCAGCTCGGCGCCCGTGCGCGAGAGGTGGTTGGTGTCGACATAGAGACCACGGCCTTCATGCTCGATCAGGCAGCGCCCGGTGGCGCATAGGGTCTGAGCCGGGTCAAACACCGAGGCCAGCCGCTCAAACTCGAGCCCCGCCAGTGTGGGCGCCAGTGACGCAGAAAATTGTCGATGCCCGTGGACTGTCTGTTCGATCGGCTCGACGGGTGTGCCAAGAGAACGGCGCACCAGGTAATCCGGTACGGGTGCCAATGCGGCAGGTACTTGAGAAATGACGACAACCCGCGTCCCGAGGGCGTGGAGAGCCGATACCGTCATGATTAGCCCCTTTGCCAGGTGGCTGGGCGCGTCGGTGACTGGGCCACCAGCCCCATGCAGGCGGACCGGTGCGGCGCGCTCTCCATTCAGACGACTACCTTCTGCGTAGAGCCGCCAGCGACCCGCGAGCAACACTTTCTCCACGCGGTGACGTTCGACGAAACGCATAGCTGCGTCGTTAAAGGCCATGCAGCGCTCGGCTTTTGATGCTGGTGCCACCCCCATTCCGATCACCGGCGGGCATCCGCCGTAAGTGAGTGCGTGACCGCTCCGGCGTTCACGAACCGCTGCACCGTTCACACCAGGTAAGATGGCGTATGCGTGCGAGTCGCCCCAAAGCAGGAAGCTTGGGGCCGTTCCGTCTTTAGAACCGATTCGGCAAACGTCGTCGCGATCGATGCGTTCGGGACTGCGTGCGTTACAGTCGTTGGCCATTGGGTCTAAGTCCTTCGATGTTGCGGCTGCAATCAAAGTCTCTGGACTGAAACGGGTCGGAATGCCATGGAACGTAACGGCCAACATGGCCAATAAGACAATTCCAGCAGAAGTTACACTAGTGAAAGCGAACATTGATGATTGCGATTGAAGAATGCGGCGTTGCCGGATAGGTTCTTCCACTAGACGAAAAGTAAACGTCGCAAGTGCAAGACTCATCGAGAAAATCAGTGCGACGCGCAGCGCGGCGGGGAGGGGCTCGATATACAGTTTTTCTGCAAACCCGAGGAACGTGATAACTGGCCAATGCCAGAGATAGAGTGAGTATGAGCGCAAACCAATCGAGACCGGTAATGGAAGGGATAGTAGCCGCGCAATGAAGGTGCGGTGGCCGATGCCGGAGCTAATGAGTAACACCGAACCTAGAACTGGCACCGCCGCGTGTACGCCGGGGAACGGAGTGGTGTCATCAAAGGAGAAGAAGGCGTAGATAATCAGTGCAAGACCGGTAACCGCTTTCGCCTCGCGCACGAGCGGCGTGCGTGACAACATGCTTGGACACACTGCGACCCAGGCTCCAGCCAGAAGCTCCCAAGCTCGAAAGGGGAACCAGTAGAAGGCGGTTTCCGCGTGGCGTTGGCCCTCATAGGCGCAAATCACAAATGACAGTACGGCTAACACTAGCAATACTCGGGCTACAGTGAGCGGTCGACCATCGCGGTAGAGCACATAGAGCAGCGCTGGGTAGAGGATATAGAACTGCTCCTCCACGGCGAGTGACCATGTGTGTAGTAGCGGCATCGTCTCCGCTGCGGGTTGAAAGTAGCCCGTCGTACTCCAGAAATAGATGTTCGAGACGAACAACACGGTGGCCGCAGCGCTCTCCGCCAATGCTTCCATCTCCTCGGGAAGGAGCGACAAATAGCCGACCGCTAAGCAGACTGCAAGAACCGTGAACAATGCGGGAAGGAGGCGACGTGCCCGGCGCTCGTAGAAGCGCCACATGGAAAAGCGGTGCCCAGTCATCTCGTCCTGCAGGATCGACGTGATTAGATAACCTGAAATAACGTAGAAGATGTCCACGCCTACGAAGCCGCCAGAAAATCCAGGTAGCCCGGAATGGAACGATAGAACTGCGAGCACAGCTAGCGCGCGCATACCGTCGATATCTGCACGATAAGAAATCATTAGAGAGTCTCTGCATAGATGGCCAGACGGCACCTGGATCCGTGTGACTTCGTCACGTTGCGCGTACTCCGTGCCGTCTACGCGGCTTCGAACGCCAAACGCCAGTTCGATAAGTGCACTTCATCCCCAAGGCTGACGCAATAGTGTTGTTGGAATTGACCCGGTTCCATGGACGGTTTTCCGCGTGGGATCAAGCAATCTTCTGAACCGTGTGCTTGACAGGCCGTTTGAACCGCCCCGGTTTTCTCGGAGACCCCTGGGTTTGAGTCACTCCACCAATGCGGACTCGTTGCTTGGGTCGTAATACGCCGCTTCGAACTCTGCCGGCGACACGTAGCCCAGCGGCTCGAGGAGGCGCCGATGGTTGAACCAGACCACCCATTCGAGGATGGCAAACTCGACCGCCTCGATGCCTCGCCAGGGGCCGCTACGAGGAATCACCTCGGTCTTGTATAGCCCGATGATCGTCTCGGCCAGTGCGTTACCGTAGGAGTCGCCAACGTTGCCTACAGACGGTTCCAGTCCTGCCATGACCGAACCAGAGGGCTTTGCTCAGAGTTCCTTGCAGAGCAGTGACGGTAAAACAAAGTGTGCGTATGCGACACCATCGATTCGCGCGGGTGACTTTGCTTGGAGCCATGACCGGCCAGATGGAGAAGTATCAAGCCTACCGCGATGTGACGGGCTGGTAATCTAAGCAGTCAGTTCCAGTATTGAAACCCGGAGATCATGAGTTGTGTGACGGCGGTCAGACAAAAAAATGTAATGTGCTGTGACCACGACAGTCATCGCCGGGCGCATGGAAAAGGCCCTTGGCGATGTCGCCGCCTACTGGAGTCACCTTGATCACAGACGTCTACGCAACTTCTGATTGGTTGAGTCGCACTCGATATTTCCGCGTGTCGACGCCGGCTTGAGGGTGACGAGTAGTCCACCTAGTTGCTTATGTTTTGTCCATGACGATGTTGTTCCAATCGTCCAGCCGAGCCTGCCAGCCGGGCCGCACCACGGTGGTCGAATCGTACTCCTCGATGACCAGCGGACCCGATACCATCGCCGCGCCGAGGGCATGACGACCGACCACCGGCGTGTCCAACCAGCCGTGCTCCGGTCCGAAGTATGCCTTGCGCCGCATGCCATCCTCGCTGCGACCGGTCCTGGCGATGATGCGCGCCGGGAGCCGCGGGCTGTCGGCGATGCCACGTCCGATCACCCGCAACGCGACGAGCTGCAGCGGCTCCTGGTCGGACCGATAGCCGAAGGTGGTCTGATGGGCGTGGGCAAAGGCCTCAGCGAGCGTGGGTAGCGCACCAGACTGGATCGGCAACGTCTGAACGGCAACGCTGAGCGCCCCGTTCTGGCCCACGTACTTGATCTCCAGCTCGTAGCGCAGGGCCTGCGCGGTTGGCGCATAGCCGTCGGCCGTGAGCAGCTCGCAGGTCTCGTCGCGCAGCTGGGCGAAGGCCTGATTGAGGGCATCCAGATCGATGCCGTCCAGACGCTTGTAGTGTCCGCGTACGCTCTGGTGCTCGGCGTCGGCAAACAGCAGGCCCAGCGCGCTGAAGATCCCCGCCGAGGGTGGGATGATCACGCGTTCGATGCCCAGGCTCTCGGCCAGGCCGGCGACGTGCACGCCACCGTTGCCGCCGAAGCCCAGGATCGGGAACCGTGCTGGCTCCAGACCGCGCTCGGAGGAGACCGCGCTTAGCGCGCGCATCATCCGTGCATTGGCGATCAGGTGGATGCCATAGGCGGTGTCGATCGGCGATTGACCCAGGCCGCGGGCGAGCTCGGTCACGGCATGGCGCGCGGCTTCGATGTCGAGGGCCAGCTCGCCACCGACCAGACGCGTGGGATTGAGATAACCGAGCAGCACGTTGGCGTCGGTGACGGTGGCTGACTCGCCACCCAGGCCGTAACAGGCCGGGCCCGGCGCGGCGCCAGCGCTGCCCGGACCGACCTGGAATCCGCCGCCAGCGTCCAGCCAGGCGATGCTGCCACCGCCCGCGCCGACCTCGGCGATGTCGATGGTCGGCGCCTGCACCACGTGACCACCGCCGCGCACCATGCGATGCCCGAGCGCGGCGCCACCACCGACCTCCGCCTCGGGGGCCATGCTGAAGTGGCCATCGACGATGACCGAGGCCTTGGCCGTGGTGCCGCCCATGTCGAA
>JAGRHX010001260.1 GCA_020444775.1 Gammaproteobacteria bacterium | reverse complement strand
GCGACGACCGGCATGAACGTCGGCGACTTCTACCAGTGCGGAACACGCTGGCTCATCCGCCTGCACGAGAAGGGCGGCAAGTACCACGAGGTGCCAGCACACCACCGATGCGCCGAGTATGTGGACGCCTACCTTGACGCCGGCGGCATCCGCGATGACCGCAAGTCAGCACTGTTCCGCGCACTCGACAGGACCCGAGTTCTCACCGATCGGAGGATGACGCGGGGCGACGTCCTCCGAATGGTCAAGCGCCGCAGCGCCGCCGCCGGGCTCCCAACCGAGATCTCCTGCCACACCTTCCGGGCGACCGGCATCACCGCATACCTGGAGGCGGGCGGCACGCTGGAGAACGCCCAGGCCATCGCGGCCCATGAATCCCCCAGGACAACCCGGCTCTACGACCGGACGGCCGACGCCATCAGCCTGGACGAGATCGAGCGGATCCAGATCTAGCCGGCTGGGTAGGCCCCTCCTCCACCAACGCGCAACAACGGGGAACAACGGGTACACTTGCCCGCGGAGCCGCTCTGATGACCAAGCACCAGCATGACGTGTTTACCGTCGCGGAGCTCGCGGAGTATCTGAAGGTGCCGAAGTCGACCATCTACAAGCTGGCCCAGGAAGGTCGACTCATCGGCCAGAAGGTCGGGCGACACTGGCGCTTCCACCGCGACGCCGTGGACCGCTGGCTCACGGAGTCCCACCCGGACCCGGCCTCTGGTCCCCGACAAAGCCGGTCATTGGGAGAGGGCACCAGGTGACGGCAACCATTCGCCAAGTCAGAGATGCCATTGCTGCCGCCGGCGAGCGATACACCCGGCTCGTCCTGTTGGTCGGCGACCATGGTGCAGGCAAGACGGCGCTTGCTCGCAGACTCGCCGAAGAGACATCGACTCGAACGCTCAATCTCGGTGCGGAGCTCTCTCTACGACTCCTGGATGTCTCGGCACGTCAGCGGCCCGCGGCCGCAGCGGATGCGGCGGCGGATTTGATGCGAACCGCTTCTCCCGACTCGGTGAGTATTGTCGACAACATCGAGCTGCTCTTCTTGCCGGAGCTACGCCTTGATCCGCTCAAGCTTCTCCAGGACGCAGCCCGCAACCGCGTGCTTGTCGCCACCTGGCCCGGGGCTGGCGACCACGTTCGACTGCAGTTCGGTCGCCTCACACACCCGGAAGGACGTTCCTACGACTCGCCCGATGCACTGCTCGTCGCTGTTTGAGGTGTTCGATCAAGGACTCGCCGATGAACTACGCCGATCTCGTTCAGTTTGACCCCATCGAGTCAGTCGTCGAACTTCGCTCCGCCGACGCTGCGGACGCTGCCAAACGCCTCGTAGAGACATTCGTCATCTCAGACCGGATGGCAGAGCTGCTTCAGACTGTCATCTTCCCGCAGTTGCAGTTCTCAACGCCCGCCGACAACAAGGGCCTATGGGTCGTCGGGAACTACGGCACCGGCAAGAGCCACATCATGGCGCTCATCTCCGCTATTGCCGAACGCGCGGAGCTGGCTGACTGCCTGGAGAACAAGGAAGTCGCGAAGGCAGCTTCCGAGACAGGCGGTCGCTTCCAGGTGATCAGGGCCGAGGCTCCATCGACGCAGATGGCACTACGCGACCTGATCTGTCAACGCATCGAGAGATGGCTTGCCGATCACGACATCGACTACACGTTTCCCTCATACGGAGACGTCAAGAGTAATAAGGACGACATCCACGAGATGATGGCGGCGTTCGAGCAGAAGTTCCCAGAACAGGGGCTCCTGTTCGTGCTCGACGAACTTCTGGACTACCTTCGGAGCAGGAATCACCAGGAGGTTGGGCTCGACTTGGGGTTCCTGCGAGAGCTTGGCGAGGTGTGCAACTCAAGCCGATTCCGCTTCATCGCGGGTGTGCAGGAGTCGTTGTTTGACAATCCCCGGTTCCAGTTCATCGCCGACACCCTCAAGCGCGTCAATCAGAGGTTCGAGTAGCTCCTG
>JAGRHX010001259.1 GCA_020444775.1 Gammaproteobacteria bacterium | reverse complement strand
TCGGGTGAACGTGATCGGGTGAACATGATCGGGTGAACGAGGTGGTCGCGGCTCGATGCGGTCGGCGCCACCGAACGACCTGATTCTGATTGTGTATGGAAATGGCTGGATTGGAGGAGGGCAGACATGTACCTGGAAGGCAAATCGGCAATCGTCACCGGCGCTGGACGCGGAATCGGTAGGGAGGTCGCATTGTTGCTGGCGCGGGAGGGAGCCTCGGTCACGGTCAATGACCCGGGTCTGGGCCGCAACGGCGAGCTGACCGAAGAGCGGCCGGCCGACGAGGTGGTTGCGGAGATACTCGCTACCGGGGGGAAGGCAGCGGCGAACTACGACTCGGTAGCGGACTATGCGGCCGCCGGCCGGATGATCCAGAAGGTGGTCGACGAAAGCGGCAAGATCGACATCATCGTCAACGTCGCCGGACTGTTGCGTGAACGGATGATCTGGAACATGACCGAGGAGGATTTCGACCTGGTGGTGTCGGTTCACCTGAAAGGTCATTGGAACATGTGCCATCACGCCATCAAGCACATGCGTCAGGCCCGCTTCGGGCGCATCGTCAACTTCTCCTCGGATGCGTTCAAGGGCTCGGTGGGACAGTGCAACTACAGCGCCGCCAAGGCCGGCATCATCGGACTGACGCGTTCGATCGCCAAGGAGACCAGCCGCTATGGGATCACGGCCAACGCCATCTGCCCCTCGGCCGACACCCGAATGACCATCAACGAGGCGGTCATCGAGAATCGCAAACGCAAGCTCGCCAGCGGTCTGATGACGCAGGCCGAGTACGAGCGTGCGAGCCGGCCGCGTGGTCCCGAGCATATCGCACCGATGGTCGCCTACCTGTGCACGGACCAGGCGCAGGACATCAATGGCCATGTCTTCCACGTCGAGCGTGGGCGTATCCACAGTTACTACTATGGCGAGGAGATGCGTGCCCTGCACAAGGCCGGTGAAGGTCTGTTCACCATAGAGGAGCTGATGAACGACATCCCATCCGCGCTGATGAATGGCGCTCCGCGGGTCGCTGCGCCGTACAAGGCCGAGGCCTGAGTCGTCACCATCTGGATTGCGACCCGACGAGCAGACCGACGCCCACGGTGTCGGCGCGCTCGTCGGGTTGGCTCCAGCCGCGGTCTTGTGCCTGCCTCGTGGCCGCGAGCCGGTGCCTGTGCGTGCCGACTCAGCGTGCTTGTTCCGGGTCGAGTGGCTCAACTACCATCGAGGCAGGGTGATCGAACCGGGCGACGTGCAGAACCGTAAGGTCATGGTCCGGATCCAACAGGACCGCCCGTCGCTGGCTGAACATTCCAACCACTGAGGACGATGAGAGGATGAAGATCGGTATCAATCGGATTGCCGCCCGGCTGCTGTGCCTGTTCGCGGCGCTGGCGTTCGTCGCGACGGGCGTTCAGGCCAAGGGTGAGCTGCCGGGCACGCTGGTGGTGACTGCCTACGACGTGGGCTCTTCGGGCTACAGCCAGATGGTTGGCCTGGGCTCGGTGCTGAAGAACAAGTTCGGCACCAACGTGCGAGTGCTGCCCGGCAAGAACGACGTCGCCAGACTGGGGCCTGTGAAGGCCGGTCGGGCCCAGTTCACGGCCACCGGCTCGGACACCGTCTACGCGCAGGAAGGGGTGTTCACCTTCGGCTCGCGGGAATGGGGTCCGCAACCGCTGCGCCTGCATATCCTGGCGATAGGCCAGGGTGCGGCGGTCGGCCTGGTGACGCCCGGCGACAAGTCCATCGACAAGCTGGAGGACGTCAAAGGCAAACGGGTCGCCTGGATCCGCGGGGCACCGGCCCTGAACAAGGCGGTCGAGTCGATGCTCGCGTGTGCTGGCCTTGGCTGGGACGACGTGCAGAAGGTGGAATTCGGTGGCCACGGTCCGGCGGTCGATGGCTTCATCAACGACGAGGTGGATGCGCTCAACAACGCGACCTTCTCGGCCCTGAACAAGAAGATCCAGGCGAGCCCGCGTGGCATCCACTATCCGGTGGTGCCGAACACGCCCGAGTGCTGGGAACGCATCAATGCGGTGGTGCCCTGGTACATCCCGGTGTTCGCGACCAAGGGCATTGGCATGGCCGAAGGCGGGCAATGGATGCCGAACACGCCGTACCCGATCCTGGTCTCTCGCGACGATCTGGACGCAGGTACCAGCTACGCGGTGGTCAAGGCCATGCACGAGAACTTCGATACCTTCAAGGACACCGCCCCAGGTGCGGAGGGTTGGGCCATGAAGAACCAGCAGTTCCACAAGCTGGTGCCGTATCATCAGGGCGCCATCGACTACTACAAGGAGCTCGCGGTGTGGCCTGAGGGACAGGACGCGGTGCAGAGCGCGGCGCTGAACCGACAATCCGTCCTCAAGGCGGCCTGGGACGGCTATGTGAGCAAGGCGCCGTCCGATGACGAGGCGTTCAAGCAGGGCTGGATGAAGGCGCGCGCCGACGCGCTGGAGGCGGCCGGGCTGCCGGTGATCTTTCACACCTGGTAGGACCGGCGTGCCGGTCGTGTCGGGCGTTGCTGCGACGTCACCGACACGGCCGGTCGCACGCAGTCCGACGCGGGTCTGTCCCAGACGCGAATTGCATACGCCTGCGCGGCCACGGCCGGTGGTCGCGCTCGTCCATGCCCGGTCGTTGACCTGCAAGCCCCGGTGCCCTTGCCCCGTGGCTGCCGCGGCAGACCGAGCGTGCCCGCCAACAAGCCGTTCCGGCAGTAGTAGGGATGGGTCATCATGTCCGACCGATTGAGCATCAAAGAAGAGGACATTCCCGACGTCGACCTGGCCCGAACGCGAACGCTGAGTGCGTTCTGGCAGGTTCTGGTCACCTTGGTGGGCAGTCTGGCGATCGCGCTGTCCATCTACCAGATATTCAAGCTGGACGCGCGGCTGAACGAGCTGGCCGCCTGGCTGGGTCTGGGCTTCAAGCCCGGATACGCCCTGCTCGTCAACGAGTATCTCTATGCGCTGGTCGGGCTGATGCTGGCGACGGTGTTCATCGTCTTCCCCACCTATCAGCGCCAGCGTCGCGACGTCGTGCCGTTCTACGACGTGCTCGCGGCGCTCGTGACGCTGGGTGTGACCGGTTATCTGCTGCTCAACTCGTTGCGGATCCAGGAGGAGGCGTGGGAGTATCTCGCGCCCGAGTGGGCGCAGTGGATGGCGGTGGTGATGTGGCTGCTGGTCATCGAGGCCGGGCGGCGCACCGGCGGCTGGCCGGTGTTCTTCGTCGTGCTGCTGGTCTCTTTCTATCCGCTGGTCGCCGATCAGGTGCCGCAGGTCATTCAAGGCGCGCCGATGAAGTTCTTCGAGACGGCCGCCTTCCACATCTATTCCATCGAGAGCCTGCTCGGCATCCCGATGCGAGCCTTCGGCTTGCTGGTGTTCGGTTTTCTGGCCTTTGGGATGGCCTTGCTCTACACCGGCGCCGGACTGTTCTTCATCAACTTCGCCTTCGCCTTGCTCGGCCACGTGCGTGGCGGCCCGGCGAAGGTGGCGATCTTCTCCTCCGGTCTGTTCGGCTCGATGTCCGGCGGTCCGATCACAAACGTCCTGACCACCGGCACGCTGACCATCCCGGCCATGCGTCGGATCGGCTTCTCGGCGCGTTATGCCGGTGGTATCGAGGCCTGCGCTTCGACTGGCGGGGTGTTGATGCCGCCGATCATGGGAGCGACCGCGTTCGTCATGGCGGATTTCCTCGATGTGGCCTACATCGACGTCGCCATCGCCGCCATCGTGCCATCTTTGCTCTACTACTTCGGTCTGTTCGTGCAGATCGATGCCTATGCGGCACGTAACGCCATACAGGGGCTGCCGAAGGCCGAGATGCCGCATCTGCTCGATGTGATCAAGGATGGCTGGTACTACATATTCGCGTTCATCGTCCTGATCCTGATGCTGGTATTCATGAAGCAGGAGGCGCGTGCGCCGTTCTATGCGACGCTGCTTCTGCTGGTGCTCAACCAGTTCAGCCCACGGCATCGCATGGACTGGTCGAAGTTCTACAGGTTCGTGCAGGCGACGGTCTTCCTGCTCGCCGAGCTGGCGGGGATCCTGGCCGCGATCGGGCTCATCGTCGGCGCCGTGGTCGGTACCGGTATGGCCGGCTCGGTGACCAACGATCTGGTCTATCTGGCCGGCAACAACGTGTTCATCCTGCTGCTGATGGGCGCCTTGACCAGCTTCATCCTGGGTATCGGGATGACCGTGACCGCAGCCTATATCTTTCTTGCCATCATCCTCGCGCCAGCGCTCATCCGGGCCGGTCTGGACCCGATGCCGGTGCATATGTTCATGCTCTACTGGGGCATGTTGAGCTTCATCACGCCGCCGGTGGCCCTGGCCGCGTTCGCCGC